>CALCJE010000145.1 GCA_937965665.1 uncultured Bacteroidales bacterium | reverse complement strand
ACTCCTGCAGCCCTTACCAAAGGTTCTGATTTTTATTGTGAAGTGAGCAGCGGAACATGCGGCACCGTAACCACATCAGCCGCAGCGGTTATAGTGTACAGTAATTTCGTAAACGGTAGCATCAGTACAGAGGGTGAAACCATTTGTTATGATGGAGATCCTGGCATTATTGGTAATACCTTAGTTGCCTCAGGCGGCGATGAAAGTATTACTTACCAGTGGCAAAGCAGTTCGGATGCTTTATTTACTTCACCTGTTGTTTTAAGTGAAAGTAATACAAGCACATTTAATCCGGCTGCCGGTCTCAAAGCTACTACCTGGTATCGCAGGCTGGCCAAAGATGGCAGTTGTACAGATTTAAAAGTTTCCGATGGCGTTTGGAAAGTTACTGTCCGCAACCAGTTTGTAGCTCCTGTTGTTAGCAGCAATCAAACCATTTGCTGGAACACAACAGCCGGACAACTTTCAGCTACCGAAGCTTCTGGTGGAACAGGACCTTACACCTATCAGTGGCAAATGAGCAGCAACGGGGAAACCTGGAGTAATATTGCTGATGCAACCACGCTTACATTTTTACCCGGAAATCTTTACGAAACAACCTATTACAGGCTGCTTGCAACAGATAACGGAACTCCTTCGTGCGAAACATTAAAGGCCAGCAATGCCATTACCATTACTGTCCGCGATCCTTACACTCCTTCGGTAATCAGCATGGCTGGTAACAATATCATTTGCAACAATACAGCTCCCGGTTTGCTCACAGCAACACCAACCCTGGGTGGCAGTGGTCCAAGCTATACCTACCAATGGCAGATGAAAACAACCGGTAACTGGATGAATGTGGGATCGAACAGTTTGACTTACCAGCCGGCAAATCTCAAAACAAACACACTTTTCAGGTTAATTGCCTTCGATAATGGTACACCTGCATGCGGTTCAGTATTCAGCCTGAATAATATCCTGGTGACTGTTCAGTCAGCGCCTGTGGCAGGTCTTATCGGGTCTGATCAAACCATATGTGCTGATACCAAACCGGCTACACTCACATCCATAGTAAATGGTTCCACATTCACCCCGGGTGCAGTATTATCCTATAAATGGGAATATTCCAATAACCATGGCGAATCGTGGACCGTTATTGAATCAGCAAAAGGCTCAGAATACAGCCCCGAA
The DNA here is from genome assembly GCA_937965665.1 of uncultured Bacteroidales bacterium. Classification (GTDB taxonomy): domain Bacteria; phylum Bacteroidota; class Bacteroidia; order Bacteroidales; family UBA4417; genus UBA4417. Next base: position 6,512 of record CALCJE010000145.1, on the reverse strand, counting down.
GCATTGACACAATCCACACTTTTCCGCAGAACGGTTATATCAACGCTCAATGGAATATCGTGCGAATCGGAGCCTGTTCAGGTTATGATTACTGTTGACGCCCTGCCTTTAGCAGTTGCAGGCGGCACACAGGATGTATGTTCCGGTGCCACAGCCATGATTAACGGTGCCTCATCAGCAAACGGAGACATTTTGTGGACTGAAGATGGAAACGGCTCAATTACCTCTGGCGAAACCACTTTAACCCCGGTTTATACACCTGCTGTTGATGATGCAGGCAAAACCGTTACCCTCACCATGACGGTAAACAGCAATAATGTATGTGCTCCTAAATCCGCTACAGCATTCTACACATTACATATTGATGAACTTCCTGCTGCAGCAGCCGGAGGAAGTGCAACTATCTGCTCAAACAGCAGCATTACAGTTGATGGTGCAAGTGCATCGAATGGTGAAATTACCTGGACTGAAAATGGTGCCGGGTCAATAACCTCGGGCGAAAACACCCTTACGCCAACTTATACTGCTTCGGCTGACGATGCTGGTAAAACAGTAACCTTAACAATGACTGTAACCAGTGTAAATGCATGTTCGCCTGTAAAAGCAACGGCAGACTATACCGTGTATGTTGATCCTTTGCCAACAGCAGTAGCCGGAGGAAGCACCACAGTGTGTTCGGATGGAACAGTTACTGTTACAGGAGCCAGCGCTACAAACGGAACTATTTTGTGGTCTGCTGATGGCTCCGGAACCCTGACATCCGAAACCACCACAGAGCCATCGTATATCCCGGCCGAAGGAGATGCAGGCAAAACAGTTATCTTAACCATGACAGTTACCAGCAATAACAGCTGCGGTCAGCAGGTTGCAACAGCAACATACACTATCCATGTTCGCCCGGTTTTCGTGGCACCAATGGTTAGCCCTGATCAGCAGATCTGTTACAGCAGTTCAGCAGCTCCGCTACAGGCTACACCTGCAAGCGGTGGCTCAGGCGGGTATGCTTATCAATGGCAGTATAGCGAAAACGGCACTTCTGACTGGACCAACATCGAAGGCGCCACATCCTTGTCGTATTCGCCAGGCGCGTTAATGGCAACTGCAGGTTACCGGATACTGGCAACCGATATAGGCTCTCCGTCCTGTAGCGAAGCAGTTGCAAGTAAAGTAATCACCGTTAATGTTAATGATCCTTTGTATCCGCCGGTGGTAGCATCAGGTGCCGAACTAGCAACCGTTTGTTATAAAGGTACCATTGAGTTATACACAGCTTCGGAAGCAACCGGAGGTACCGGCCCATTTACCTATCAATGGCAAAAAAGTGCCAATGGTATCAATCATTGGGAAAATGTTGGCCCGAACAGTATTGATAATACCACTTACCAGGTTGAAGATCTGACGACAAATACCTTCTTCAGGGTAATTGCCAAGGATGCCGGAACACCCAGTTGCGGATCGACTTTCAGTAACGTTGTTTCTGTTGTTGTTCAGGCTGTTCCGACAGTTGGATCAATAGCTGCCGATCAGCATATTTGCAGCGGATCAGTGCCTGCAGCATTAACATCAATTGCCGAAGGTACAGGTTCGGGAACTATATCTTACAGGTGGGAACAGTCGACGGATGGAATGGATTGGACCTCCATTGAAAACAACGAAGCTTCGCTCACCATGGGTGAACTTACACAAACAACCTGGTTCCGACGGATAACTTTATCTACGTTAAATGGATCAGTTTGTGAATCGGAGCCGGTTGCCCCGGTTAAAATTGAGGTTCTGAAACCTGCAGCAACAGCTGGTACCGACAGAGAAATCTGTATAGGAACAAGTACTGTTATCGGTGGCGAAGCCGTTGCCGGAAGTACTTACAGCTGGAGTTCTGTTCCGGGTGATTTCGTTTCAACTGAAGCTAATCCAACGGTTAGTCCTGAAATTACAACAACTTATACCGTTGTGGAAACATTTACTGAAACAGGTTGTACCGCTACCAACAGCGTTATTGTGATAGTTGACGCTATCCCTGTACCAGTAATTACAGGGGATGCTTTGATTGCACTGGGCACTCAAGGATCGGTATATAGCACTGAAGAAGGATTCTCTGATTATACATGGGTAGTTTCCGAAGGCGGAGAGATTGTAGCCGGAGCAGGAACCAATGCTATAACAGTGAACTGGATTGATTTGGGACAGCATTCGGTAAGCGTTCAGTATACCAATGCAGGCGGATGCGGACCTTTACAGGCAACTGTTTTCCCTGTTAAAGTTGCTGCTGTTCCCGATGCAGCTATTGTTACCCAGCATGACAATGTGCTTACCAGCAGTGTTGCCGAGGGTAACCAGTGGTACCGCGACGGCGTAGCAATTGAAGGTGCTACAGGACCCGAATTTGCAATGGTTGAACCGGGTACTTACTATGTAGTTGTTACCGTTGACGGAATAAGTTCGGCTCCATCGAATACTATAATAATAACGGTATCAGTTGACGACCTTGAAGTAAGCCGTTCGTTCGATGTTTATCCCAATCCAAGCCATGGCAAGTTCGATATCAAAGTATCGTCGGCCAGGCCGGTTGAACTGAATATTGTTATTTATAACAGCATTGGAGTTCAGGTTTGGAAAAAGGAAAATGTTTCCATCAATGGTACGTTTGTGGCACCCGTTGAGTTAAATTCATTGCCCAATGGAGTTTACACCGTATCACTTTCAAACAGCAAAATCGCAATGGCTCGCAAAATTGTTATCATGAAATAGCAAATAGCGGGTATTTATTGAATGAAGAAGCCGGCTTTGGCCGGCTTCTTCATTTTACGGTTTATCCTTTATTTCAGGGAAAGAGAAAGGACCTGAAACAGGTAAAATTACATCAGAAGTTTTTTATGATATTCCAACTAAATTTCTATATATGTAATTCATCTGCAAATAAACCGTACCTTTGCACACTTTTTCACAAGCACACTTTTTCATGCAAAGTATTCGTAACATAGCCATTATTGCCCACGTCGACCATGGCAAAACCACGCTGGTTGACAAGATTTTACACAGCTGTAACCTTTTTCGCGAAAACCAGGAGATCGGGGAACTGATACTCGACAACAACGACCTGGAGCGTGAACGTGGTATCACAATTACCTCTAAAAACGTTTCGGTTGAATATAAAGGCGTTAAAATTAATATTATTGATACCCCTGGTCACGCCGATTTCGGAGGTGAAGTGGAGCGGGTATTGAAAATGGCGGATGGTGTACTTTTGCTGGTTGATGCATTCGAAGGCCCGATGCCCCAAACCCGTTTTGTTACCCAGAAAGCACTCTCATTAGGGTTGCTTCCTATTGTGGTGATTAACAAGGTGGATAAGGAAAACTGCCGCCCCGACGAAGTGCAGGAGCAGGTTTTCGAACTCTTTTTCAACCTCGAAGCATCGGACAAACAGCTCGATTTTCAGACACTCTATGGTTCGAGTAAACAAGGCTGGATGAATACTACCTGGCTTGAGCAAACTGATAATATCTTCCCGTTGCTCGATGCTATTATCAAATATATACCTGAAGCCCCGACTCCTGAAGGTCCCTTGCAGATGCAGATCACTTCGCTCGATTACAGCTCGTATGTAGGCCGTATTGCCATCGGACGCGTGTCGCGTGGCGAAGTTTCAGAAGGCATGAATGTTTCGCTGCTGAAACGTGATGGATCCACCACCAAATCGAGAATCAAAGAACTATACTCCTTTGCCGGGCTGGGACGGGTTAAAGTAAACTCGGTGCATTCAGGCGACATCTGCGCACTGGTCGGTCTCGAAGGCTTTGATATCGGCGACACCGTTACCGATCCCGAAACCCCGGAACGCTTACCGGATATCCATATTGATGAGCCTACCATGAGTATGCTTTTTTCAATCAACAACTCCCCGTTCTTTGGCAAAGAAGGTAAATTTGTTACTTCGCGTCACCTGAACGACAGGTTGCAGAAGGAAACTGAGAAAAACCTGGCTCTCAGGGTTGAGGAAACCGGTTCGTCCGACCAGTTTATTGTTTTTGGCCGGGGCATCCTCCACCTTTCAATCCTTATCGAAACCATGAGGCGCGAAGGATATGAGTTACAGGTAGGTCAGCCACAGGTTATTATCAAGGAAATTGACGGTGTTAAATGCGAACCTATCGAAACACTGATTGTGGATACTCCACTCGAGGTTTCGGGCAAGGTTATTGACCTGGTTACCCAACGCCGTGGCGATATGCTGGCCATGAATCCTAAGGGCGATTTGATGCACCTCGAATTTGCAATTCCTTCGCGTGGTATTATCGGTCTGCGCAATGCAGTACTTACTGCCACTGCCGGCGAAGCTATTATGGCGCATCGTTTCAAGGCTTTCGAGCCCTGGAAAGGACCATTGCCACAGCGACTGGCTGGTGTTTTGGTAAGTATCGATACAGGTACTGCCACTGCGTACAGCATTGATAAACTTACTGATCGTGGCCGTTTCTTTGTAGAACCTTTCGAAGACATTTATGAAGGACAGATTGTAGGTGAAAACTCACGCGATAACGACCTGGGCGTAAACATTACCAAAGCCAAGCAGATGACTAACTTCCGCACCACGGCCAAGGACGATGCAGTGCGTATGCCCCCGGCAGTGAAATTTTCGCTCGAAGAAGCACTGGAATACATCCAGGTTGACGAAATGGTTGAAATTACGCCAAAATCGATGCGACTGCGTAAAATCTACCTCAAGGAACATGAACGTAAACGCATGGCTAAGTAAATAAAGAATTACAGTTGACAAATGACGATTTACGATTGTAGGTCGTCATTTTTCGTTAACTGGTTTATTGTTCTGATTGTAATTTGTACCTTGTGACCCGAAAATCATTAAAGTTTAATCGTATAGGTCTAAGTTGTAAGCGGAGGACAGAAGTCAGTACAAGGTAGAAAAGATCCATAAATCCTGCATGATCATGTCAGCAGACAGGTGCATTCGTAAAACGTAAATATCATTCGCAAATCATAATTACATTCCCATGAAGTCAACTAAATCAGCACTTTTACTTGTTTTTATAACATTGCTGGGCTTGTTTGCCAGGGCCGACGAAGGCATGTGGCTTCCCATGCTCATCAACAAGTACAATATAAACACCATGCAAAAAATGGGTCTGAAACTTACCGCCGACCAGATTTACAGCGTGAACCAGGCTTGTTTGAAAGATGCCATTGTTTCGCTCGATCATGGAAGTTGTACAGGTTCAATCATCTCACAAAAGGGCCTGCTGATCACCAACCACCACTGCGGTTATGGCGATATTGCCGAGCAAAGCACAGTTGGCAGTGATTTCCTGACGGACGGATTCTGGGCTATGCGACCGGAAGAAGAATTGCCCATTGCCGGTAAAACTGTTTCTTTCCTGGTACGCATGGAAGATGTTACCTCAAGGGTACTGGCCAACATAAAACCCGGAATGGACGAAGGTGAGCGTGGACAGCTGATTCAGGAGGAATCGGATAAAATAATTGAAGAAACAAAAGCCGGTTCCGGACTGGAAGTATCAGTGGAAAGCATGTTCGAAGGAAATGAATACTACCTGTTTGTTTACCTGACGTTTACCGATGTTCGCATGGTGGGTGCTCCGCCTTCGTCAATCGGTAAATTTGGCGGCGATACAGATAACTGGATGTGGCCGCGACATACCGGCGACTTCTGTTTGCTGAGGGTGTATTCAGGTAAAGATGGGAAACCAGCGCTGTATGCAAAGGATAATGTACCTTTTCAGCCGGCATATTCTCTCCCTGTTTCCATGGCAGGGGTAAAGGAAGACGACTTCTCCATGATACTCGGGTACCCGGGTTCCACCGACCGGTACCTTACGTCATACGGCATACAGGAAAAACTCACCCTTACCAATCCTGCCGACGTAAAAGCCAAATGGGCTAAAATGGAGGTAATTAAAAATTACATGGGTGCCGATGAGCAAACCCGCATTACTTATGCCGAGGACTATGCTTACCTCGCCAACTTCTGGAAAAAATCGCTGCAGGAGAGTAAGGCATTGCAGCGCCTGAAAGTGTTTGATGATAAAAAGCGCCTGGAGGATGAATTCGAAGCATGGGTAAACCAGGACAGCGATCGGAAAGCAAAATACGGGAATGTAATCAGCGATTTCAAAACCGTGTATGCCAGTGCTGCCAAAAGCCGGGCAGGCGAAGCAGTAGTGTATGCCGAAGAGTTGCTGATGGGATCAAAAATTCTGTACAGCGCCTTTCAGACCGGTGAACTCGCAAGCCGGTTCGATTCGGCCGACTTCAGCGATATGGTGAACAGCCAGAAAGAGAGGGCTGAGAAATTCTACAAGCACTACAATCCCTACCTCGAAAAGGAATTGCTTCGCAGTATGCTCGAACTTTATGAGAATAATGTAGCTTCCGATTTTATTCCCGATGTGTACCGTACCATCAACAAAAAGTTCAAATGGGACATAGGCAAATACGTTGATTACCTGTTCGAAAATTCCATTTTTGCTTCCGAA
>CALCJE010000144.1 GCA_937965665.1 uncultured Bacteroidales bacterium | reverse complement strand
AGGTCAGGGCGTTTTAACCCGGTGAGGATTTCAGTGATCATCCAGCTCGACTGCGGGCTGAAAAGCACCACCGGGGCCTGGGTAGCATCAGCAGTTGTAAACTTTAACGGATAATTTGTTCCCCCACATGCCAGGCTCGAATACAGCGACGTAAGTTCCGATAGCGTAACACCACAGCCGCCCAGCACTACCGAAAGCCCCAGTGATTTCCTGCGTGCGCCTATCCATTTCAGGCCTCCGCGACTAAGTTTTTCGTTAAACAGGTCTGCCCCTACCCTGTTGGCCAGGTCAACAGCAGGAATATTGAGCGACAGGGCCAGCGCCTGCGAAGCAGGCAAACGGCCACGGAAGGTTTCGTCGTAATTCTGAGGTCGGTAACCGTTAAAATTCTGCGGTATATCCTGCAATATTGTTTTAGGGGTTATGAGGCCCCGGTCCATGGCCAGCGCATATAAAAAAGGTTTCAGCGCGCTGCCCGGCGACCGGAGCGAAGCAGCCCCATCAACCTGGCCCTGGTATTGGTTTTCATGGAATCCGACTGAACCCACATAGGCAACCACAGCGTGTTTGCGGTTATCAACCAGGACCACTGCAGCATTGCCAACACCCATTCCGCGGTACATCATTACCTCGTTGCTCACAGTATTTTCAATAAAATCCTGTAGGCGGGCATCAATAAAAGTGTGAATTACCGGTTTTGCCGGATAACGGCTGGCAAGCAGGCGGGCCAGGTGCGGAACCTGCTTTGGAGCTTCATAACGCCTGGCTGTCAGCGGCTCTCCGATAGCATCAAGCATTTCCTTCTGGTCAAATAAATGGAATGTACCCAGTTTTTTCAACCAGATGTTGCGTTGTTTTACAATGGCCGTGTTGTGCCTGCCCAGGTTCAAATGGTTGGGATCGTTAGGGATAATTGCCAGCGTGACAACCTGCGCCAGGCTGAGCGCCTGCGGTTCCTGTCCAAAATACAGAAACGACGCAGCTTTAACCCCTTGCACATTTCCACCGTAGGGCAGCAGGTTTATATACAGGCCCAGGATTTCGTTTTTCGAATAATGCATTTCCAGCTGTAAAGCCCTGAAACACTCAATGAGTTTGTTGAACAGGTTACGCTCGCGGGGTTCGAGCATGCGGGCAACCTGCATGGTAATGGTTGAAGCACCGGATACACGCTTGCCATGGCTGATATTCTGCCACAGAGCTCTTGCAATGGCAACAGGATTTACACCCGGATGAAAACGAAACCAGCGATCTTCTTTGTAAATCAGTGTTTTGATGAGTAGCGGGTTTACTTCGTCTATCTCTGCTTTCATACGCCATTGCTGATCAGTCGATAAGGCCGCATTAAGCAGTTTGCCATCACCCGAAAGAATCAGTCGCGAATAACGGATGCCTGTATTCACCGGGAATATTAAATCGATCAGGAGGAATAATACCAAAAGCACGAAAGCAGTGGTGAGTCCGCGCTTAACATAACGGGGCAAACGCATGAAACCGGAATAAGTTCTGCGAAAAAGCCTTGTTATATGTGCTTTTATTCCTTGCAGTAGATCCATTATAATCCGTCAGATAACTGTGATAATTCCATCCCCCGCTTTTGTAATACGACCAATAACGGCCGCACTTCCGATACCCTGGGATAGTAGTTCCTGCATAACGTCGCCGGCAAATTGTGCAGGTATTGAAACCAGTAGCCCGCCCGAAGTTTGTGCATCGCAAAACATAAGCTTTTCGGTTTCAGAAAGTACTGCCTGCCAGTGGATCCACTGCCGGTAAAACGCCAGGTTGTTTTGTGTGCCTCCCGGAATTGCCCCGGCCAAAGCCAGTGCTTTCACCGAATTCATAAACGGTAACTTGCTGAAGTCAATTTCAGCATCCACCTGGCTGCCACGCGTCATTTCGCTCAAATGGCCGGCCAGCCCGAAACCGGTGATATCAGTACAGGCGTGTACCGGAATTTTCGAAAAAACCTGTGCAGCTTTCTGGTTGAGTTGCTTCATCCAAAAGCAAGCTTCGGAAGCCGCATCATCACCGGCCAGTCCATTTTTCACGGCAGTGGAAATAATCCCTGTTCCCAGCGGTTTGGTTAGTATAAGTACATCCCCGGGTTGGGCACCAATATTTTTCCAGGCCTTTTCGGGATGAACAAGCCCGGTAACACACATCCCGAATTTGGGTTCAGTATCGTCGATGCTATGTCCGCCAATAATGCTTATACCTGCCTCCGTGGCTTTATCGGCGGCACCCAGCAGTATCTTTTCGAGTACTTCCAGCGGCAGCCGGTTTACAGGGAAAGCCACAATGTTTAAAGCAAACAGCGGTTTTGCCCCCATGGCAAAAATATCGCTCAGGGCATTGGCGGCGGCAATGGAGCCAAAATCGTACGGATCGTCAACAATAGGTGTAAAGAAATCGAGGGTCTGAACAATGGCTTGTTCAGGATTCACGCGGTAAACGGCAGCATCATCGGCGGCGCTGTTACCCACCAGCACATCCGGATCCGAGGTTAAAGGCAGGTTTTGCAATATTTTTTCCAGATCGGCAGGCTGCATTTTGCAGGCACAACCCATACCATGTGTAAATTGGGTAAGCTTTATGTTGTCGCCGGCATTACCAGGTTTTACAACCTCTGATGGTGAAACTATCAGGCTGTAAGCATCTGCTATCATTTTGGCTGCAGTCTTCACTTCTTCGGAAGTGGTATTTTTGCCTGTCGATAACCGTATGGTACCCATGGCATAATCAGTACTAACGCCCATAGCCAGCAGCACATGCGAACTGGTTACACCGGCAGGATGACAAGCTGCACCTGCCGATGCCGCCAGCCCGGGTAAGGTCGAAAGCAGGGTATCGGCAGGTATTCCCCTGAAAGCGATGCTCAGCGTGTTAGGTAAACTTGTTTCGACAGGTGTATGAATATGCATCCCCGGTGCACGGGCAAGCAGTTCATCCTTTAGTAAATCACGCATCCGGGCCAGGTGAAGGCTATTTTTATGCAGATCGCGACGAGCTATTTCGGCTGCCTTTCCGAAGCCAACAATTTCGAGAAGATTTTCAGTTCCGGCCCGCAGGTTATGTTCCTGGCCGGCTCCGTGGATCAGGTTGTCGAGTACAACGCCTTTGCGGATATACAAGGCGCCGATGCCTTTGGGAGCATATAATTTATGCCCGGCCAGGGTAAGTAAATCAACACCCAGCTGGTTTACATCCACTGGTATTTTGCCTGCTGACTGGGCTGCATCGGTATGGAATAAAATTCCGTGGCGGTTTGCCAGGGCCGACAATTCGGCAATGGGCTGCAGTGTACCTACTTCGTTGTTGGCATGCATCACCGAAACAAGAATGGTTTGCGGAGTAACCAGTTTTTCGAATGCCGAAACATCAACCCTGCAACCTGAATCCACTGGCAGGTACGAAACCCTGAAGCCTTGTTTTTCGAGCCAGTTACAAACCTCAAGAATAGCCGGGTGCTCAACAGTGGATACAATCAGATGGTTTCCTTTGTTTTTTAATGCAAATGCCACACCTTTCAGGGCATGGTTGTCGGATTCGGAACCTCCGCTTGTAAAAATGATTTCTTCGGGTGAAGCTCCCAGTAATTCAGCCACTTGTTGGCGCGCTATTTCCACCGCTTTACGCGCATCGATGCCATAACGGTACCGACTTGATGGATTGCCAAAATAGGCATTCAGGTATGGACGCATGGTTGCTTCAACCTCCGGATCAATTGGTGTTGTAGCATTATAATCGAGGTAGATCAGGTCTTCCATATGATGATTTTGATCAAAAAAAAAAGAGGTTATTCAATGTTTACCGAATGATTATCCGTTAGATTTTTGAAATTAGCAGACGATTCAAAACGGTAAAACACAATCAATTATTAAAAGCGCATCTATCATCTGGTTAGCGGCCCGATTAAAGCATGTTTTAAAATAATTTCAGCATGTTCAGTTACATTCCCCGAGGGCAAATTTACTTTCACCATCTTCCGGACCGGACGCCGCGAAAGCGAATTTTCATAAAGTTTGTCGTAATAAGCCAGGGTAAGGTCAGCCACTTTTTCGAAATCATCGTTATGTAACGCGCTGATTGCCTGATGTGCCTGGTAACTTCCCATATATACGCCCAGGTGTTCGAGTATTCCGAGCAGTTCATTTTTTGAGAAACAGGCATACTCATCTACCAGCCTTGTGATGCGATCGGCCCGGGGAATATCGATAAAAAACAGCACCCCGCCCAACATGGCCGCCCTGAAGGTATCGGGAAGGTAAACATTGCCGATACTCATACTTTCATGCTCTAGCCACAGAGGTTTCGCAGGATCGAGTTGGGCCCATTGCGCGTATAAGTCATTTTCGAACTGCTCGGTTGTGGGCTGCGATTTCTGCCCGAGGTGCCCGAAATTGGATCCTTTGTGACAGGCAAGTGCTTCCAGATCAATAACCTGTTGCTGCATTTTACTGATTTCATGAAGTATGGCTGTTTTACCCGAACCGGTATAGCCACCAATCAGACAAATCTGTCTGACTGATGAAAATTGCTTTCGGATATATCCGCGATAGGCTTTATAACCACCTTCCAGGACAAACACCCGGTATCCGGCATCAGCATAAAACTGTGCGATTTTGGCACTGCGCATTCCGCCACGCCAGCAATGCAGGAGTATTTGCTTATTCGGGGCAACCCCGGCGATAGCATCGAGATAATAGGTGGTTTTTTCGCCGGCAATTATTTTTCCAAGTTCAATGGCAGGTTCTTTTCCGATTTTTACATAAGTTGTACCCACACGGGCACGCTCTTCGTTATCGAAAATCGGGATGTTATATGCCCCCGGAATGTGGCCTTTCTGAAATTCGCCGGGCGAGCGTACATCTACCACCGGTAAGCTTAGCGCATGCTCAAGAAATTGTTCGGGTGTAAGTATTTCGGGATGCAAGGGATTGGGGATTTCGGATTTCGGATTTCGGATTTCGGATTGCGCCTGCCTGACTGCGTCAGCAGGCAGGGATTGGGGAATTGTAGGGTAATGTGCGATGTATGATGTTAGATGTATGATGTTAGTTTCGTAAGATTCATTTAACTTCTGCATTCAAACTTCGGTCTTTGGTCTTCCCTGCCTGCTGACGGAGTCAGGCAAGGGTGTTCTGTATTCTGTCTTCCCTGCCTGCTGACGCAGTCAGGCAGGTGTCTTCCAACTTCCAAAGCACAACTCCATCTCAAAACCAAATGCTATGTCATAATTCATTCACTTTAATTTCATCATCCAGGTAAACCAGCAATTTCCTGATGCCGGGATATCCCATTTCCTGAAGAATTTCTCCATAGTGATGCAATTGTTTTTCATGTTCCGGATTTGGCAGCCCGGTTTTAAATTCCATAATTACCGTTTCATCGGGGGTGAAGAAAACCTTATCGGGCCGGAAAACATCACCATTGGGCATTAAAATTCCGGCTTCGGATTTCACTTTTGTATTTTCAATAAAAAACCCTTTAAGCAACGGGTGATCGAGGGTGTTTGTTACGCGCTGCAGGAGGAGTTCCGTATCTTCATCACCCAGTAAATTGGCACTGGCCTGAAGTTGTACTTTTGCAGGGATGTCAGTCCGGGTTTGTATGGCAGCAAGTGTATCGTGCACGAGCGTTCCCCAGGCTTGCTTGTTTTTCGATTGCCCCGTACTCCAGTACTTTGGTGCCCGCCGGGCTATTTTAATCCGTCCCTGCCAGGCTGTCGAAATCATCCGGGGCAACATTTCGGTGACGGCAGGTTGCTTTATGGGCAAACTTTCATGTTCTTCATGCCCACGTGTATAAACCCTCCCCTCATTTATCCAGTTACCAGGCTCTTTTTCGATAAATTGCGCAAGCAGTTTTGGCAGGTTATTACCATCGCCTTTCCCCGGCTCACGGGTAAGTATGTATAAACGTTCGGCGGGCCGGGTGAAAGCCACATAAATAAGGTTCACCATGTCGAGTAAAGAGTTGTTCCGCTCCTGCTGGTATTGCTGCTGATAACCGGCGCCTTCCATACTGCTGCCGGTTTGCAACAGCGCCACCGGTAAGCCGGGAACTATATCTTTTTCAAGCTCCACCCAAATCTGGTCGAAGGTGGTTTTCAATCTTTCAGTGGCCATGGGCCAGATAACAACCGGAAATTCGAGTCCTTTCGATTTATGTATGGTCATGATGCGGATGGCATCAATTCCCTCGGGAACCACAACGGAAAGTTTGCCTTTTTTCTCCTCCCAGGCTTCGAGCAAATCAGCCAGGTGGGTACCCTGCCTGCCTGAAACTTTACTGGCAAAATCAAGGAAAAACTGCAGGTAGATATTGTATTGGCCTTCATCGAGCGAAAAAATTCTGATAATTTCTTCGCAAAGATCGTATAAAGGCAACCCTCTCAACGTGTTGATATTAAACGCAAAACCACCTTCAGCCAGTACCCGTTCGAGCGATGGCCATAATCCTTTCTGCACAGGGAAATGCCTGATAAGTGATGTGCTGAGTCTCCCATTCCGAACAAGTTCGTTTAAGATACCGGCAACCGCTACCAGGTTTTGCTGGTCGCTGATATATTGCAACACGGTGATCACAAAATTTACCTCGGGCGAGGCTGCCAGCAACAGCGCTTCAGCCGACACCACGCTTATTCCCTCTGACATCAGCGAGCGGGCAATAATACTTCCTTCGCGGTTTGAACGGGTAAGTATGGCAATATCGGCTTTCCTGTATCCTTTCAGCGCAAGCGTGGCAACCAATTCGTGAACCCGTTTGATATTCAGTTCATCAAATTCTGCCCTTGAGTTATATGGCAGAAATTCAACTGAAACCAAACCGCCGTTTTTCGCAGGCGATATTTCCTGCTCATGATCATGGTAAATGGATTGAAATTCGCTGCTCAGCTGTCCGGATATAAACGAGAAAAATTCGTTGTTAAATTGTATGATCGCAGGCAGAGAGCGGAAATTACTTTTCAGGACCTGCGGATCATAATTCGCCTGCAACGCACGTTCGGCTTCCCCAAAGACCTCCTTTTCATAATGACCCGGTAATGCAGGCAGCGACATAAACTGCTCAACCTGCCCGTTACGGAAACGGTAAATTGCCTGTTTGCCATCCCCTACCACCAGGTTATAACGACCATATGCCAGCGAATCGCCGATTAACGGCAATAGGTTTTTCCACTGCAGTTCCGATGTATCCTGAAATTCATCCACCAGGTAATTGTGGTACTTTTCGCCAATGCGTTCGTAGATAAACGGGACAGGCTCCTGCAGGATGATGTCGGTAATCCGCTTATTGAATTCCGAAATATGGAGTACTTTCTTTTCGCGGCTAAGGGTGCTTATCTCCTTTTCCATAGCGCTGAGAAGCCCCATCTGAAAAATGTTTTTTTCAATCATCCCAAGTAGCGCATAGCGTGCAAAGCCTTTTTCCATAGTGGCTTCCACCTGGTGATAAATATCTGCCAGCTGGTCCTTAATCGAATTTATTTCCGAAACCTGATCCGGGTCAGCTTTCGCGGCTGTCCATTTGTTATCGCTTATAGTTGACGTTACATAGGAGTTTGGGGTATCAAGATTCCCTGAGGCCAGTTTAAAAAAATACCCTCCAATGCCGCTGGTGCCGCGCGAAAATGATGCATTATCGATGCCATGGTCGGTTATCAGCTTTTTTGCTTCTTGTCCCAGCGAAACGATTTGCGCCTCGAAACTTTTACAGGCGCTCCGTATTCCGGATGCCATTTCGAGGATGCGTGCAGCCGGTATTTCGTGCAGTTTGCTGATAAAATGCTGGTTGCCTTCCGAAAAAAGGAACCCCGCTGTTTTTTTTATATCTGCCTCAATATGCCAGCTTTTCTCATCATCGGTGCGTGCCTCTGTAAAATCAATCAGCAAACGGGTCAGATCCTGATCAATGCCTGCTTTGCTGATCAGCTGGTCAGCTGCTTCGTCAAGCATCAGGTCCCGGTCCATTTCTATTTCAAAATCAACGGGCAGGTGCAGGTCGTGGGCAAAAGTACGTATGATGCGCGACACAAAGCTATCGATGGTACGCACCGAGAAATCATCATATTCGTGAAGGATGCGCGTGAGTACCGATTGGGAACGAGTGGCAATTTCCGGCGCTTTCAGCCCGGTGATTTTCACCAGGTCGGGAAGCATAAATTTAACAACAGAACCTTCGGCATAGGTTTCGGGTTGAGCAAGCTGCACCAGACCCTGCACAATGCGCTGCTTCATTTCGTTGGCAGCTTTGTTGGTAAACGTAATGGCCAGGATGTGCCTGAAATAGGCCGGCGACTGTAAAGCAAGGGCAATATATTCGCGAACCAGGGTATAGGTTTTTCCCGACCCGGCTGAAGACTTGTAAACCGAAAATTTCCTGTTAGTATTCACCTTGCTAAGGTAGGTATTTGTTGAAAGCGATATTTTGAAAATGAAGGTAAAAAATTAACCGGGCACCAATTAAAGAACCTCTCCCGAAATTAAAGCCGATGCTTTACTTTTTCGTCGGTTTACTGCTGTCGGCGCCACTTTTTGTATTTTTCGATCTCCG
>CALCJE010000143.1 GCA_937965665.1 uncultured Bacteroidales bacterium | reverse complement strand
GTACAATAACCCTTGCCGACTCAAAATACACTTCCCTGAAGGGTATGCCGGGGTTCAACATGCTGATGGCTGTATTATGGCTGTCGAGGCAGATGTTATAAATGTCCCTTTGCCGCGAAGTAAATTTCCCGCTTACCGGTGTGGTACTGGAAAGATCACCTGCATATCCCATGGCGGTTTCAGCCCCGGCATCGAGCAGGAACATATCGCCCGCTTTCAGAGTATTTCCGTGGTAATGATTGTGCAAAGTTTGTCCGTTGATGGTGGCAATGATCGGAAAAGCAATTTGTCCGCCTGCCGCCAGCGCAACTTCATGAACTGCAGCTGCTATACGGGCTTCCGACACTCCCGGCTTAGCCATGCGCATCGAAAGTGTATGCATATCAACACTTATGTCGCATGCTTTTTTTATTTCAATAATTTCTTCAGCCGATTTATAATTCCTCTGGTTTACAACACCCATAATCAGCTCGAGCGATGCGCTCATTTTTGCTTCGTTAGGAGGTACGCCCAGCCATTCGAAGAGCTTGATCTTGTTTTCCGGCCGGTAAGGCGGCAGAAAATGAATCTTTCGCCCTTTTGCACGTGCTTCCTCCAGCAATACCACCAGTGATGCCAGGTCACCTGTTTTGGTTATCCCCACTTGTAGTGCCTGTGCTGCAAGTGTAGGCTGTGGACCCATCCATACAAAATCTTCAACCGTGAGGTCGTTTCCAAAAAGAATTTCATCCCCGGTATCACAATCAAGGATACCTGCCAGGAAAGGATGTTGTATGCCAAAAAAATAGAGAAAGGTGCTGTCCTGCCGGAAATGATAACCATTGTCGGCATAATTCATCGGGCTTTCGTCGTTGCCCGGCAGCAGGATTAAACCTGATGTAACGGTCTTTCTTAATTTGGCCCTGCGTTGGATGTAAATTTCAGTTGAAAACATACGTATGATTTTATGAACATGTAACTGGTAAAAATGGCATAGGAAATTTCCGGCGTGAATTTCGTAAATTCAATATCCCCGAAGCATCATCGCACCTCGTTTGATATGGATTTCAAAGTTAAGTAAATCGGGCTTTTGCCAGCCTTACTTCGGGAAAAAATAAGATTTAATTTTTCTGATGATTCAGTTCAACTCCCGGGCTTACTTTTTGCTGCCCCACACCTGAACGATCACTATGCCGGCAAGCATAAGCAGGCAGCCTGCTAAGTTACGCAGGCTCATCATTTCATGCAGAATCAGGAAGCCACCCACAACGGCGAATACGGTTTCGAAACTTAAAATGATGGTAGCATAAGCTGGATGAACATGCTGCTGCGCAACCACTTGCAACGTATACGCGATACCTACTGAAAAAAATCCGCCATAAAGTATAGGTATGGCAGCCTGCAGTATTGATTCAATGGTTATTTTCTCGAGCATGCCGGCAGTAATAAGGCTTAATCCGCCGCAAACCGCGAATTGCATGGCCGCCAAGGGCAGTGCCGCATGTGTATCAACCAGTTTATTGATCACTTGTACATGTGCCGCCCAAAAAATTGCGCTCACCAGGATCAGGATATCGCCTTTTTGTAATGCGATTGGGCCGTTGATGGTAAGCAGGTATAAACCGGCAAGGGCTATAATGGCGCCTGTCCACAGGAGTTTTGTGATATGCTGACCAATAAATACGCCGATAAGCGGAACGAGCACCACATAGAATCCGGTGATAAAACCGGCTTTCCCTGCTTCGGTATATACCATGCCGGCCTGTTGCAACGAAGCCCCGATAAAAAGAACCGTACCTGCAAGCAGGCTGCCAGCAATAATATTCCTGTGCTTAGCAGCAGGCTTTTTCTGTTTGTATTTCTGCCAGAAAATCAAGGGCAACAGCGAAGCACTTCCCAATAAAAACCGTATACCGTTAAATGTAAATGGCCCTATATATTCCATCCCCGCACGCTGGGCTACAAAGGCAAAACCCCAGATGGCCGCTGTGACCCACAACATGATGATAGCACCCCGATTGTAAACTCCTTTTTGCATTACCATTATTTATGCGGGCAAAAGTAGAGGTTTGTGCCGCTATTTCAAAAGGTAAGCCAGCCTATTTACACCATTTATGAAAGCATATGAACTCATCAGTCATGGATTAATCTACTGTTTTGTCAGCATACTCAAAGATATTCTGTGCTTCATCAGTATAAATCCGGAGATAAATCTGTTCAGCCTGCAACTGTGATGGTAATAGTTTAATCGCTACCTGAATTGATTATTCCTGATCAACCATGAACCCATAACCTTACACCTTACAACCTACACTTTTCTCTGCCATCAACATAAAACAAAACTATTACCTTTGGGCCAAAATATTCACAACAATGAAACTGTTATTATTAAGCAATTCAACCAATCCCGGCGAGGATTACCTGGGCTGGCCCCGCGAAATTCTGGCTGATTTTATCCGGGAAAACAAACTGAAATCATGTCTTTTTATTCCCTATGCCGGTGTTACCGTAAGTTGGGATGATTATACAAAACGCGTAAGCGATGTTTTTAGCCTCTGGGGATGCACGGTTCAATCGGTCCACACGGCAGCAGATCCTGTTTCGGCGGTGCATCAGGCCGAATGCATCGTGGTAGGCGGTGGTAATACATTCAGGCTGGTTCAAATGATGCACGACACGGGCATTATGGTTGCCATCAGGGAAAAGGCAAAATCGGGGACGCCATATATCGGCTGGAGCGCCGGATCAAATGTAGCCTGCCCAAGCCTGCGCACTACCAACGATATGCCCATTATTCAACCTTCTTCTTTTTCGACCCTCAACCTTATTCCTTTCCAGATAAACCCGCATTACCTGGATGCCAATCCCGAAGGGCATGGAGGAGAAACCCGCGAACAACGGATCAACGAGTTCCAGGCCCTGAATCCTGAAATGGTGGTGGTTGGCTTACGCGAAGCTACCGCGTTGTTATTGGACGGGGATTATTTGCAATTGCTGGGGAAAAGGCCGATGCGCTTATTCAAAGCAGGGGAGGAGCCTTCGGAATTATTCGCCGGCGATGACCTTAAGTTCCTGCTCTGATATTTAAAATGTTTAATAAATAAACAAGCGCAGAAAAACCAGGATGAACACCGGTTTTCTGCGCTTGTTTTCTGTTTCCCTTAATCAAATCAACGGGAAAGCTGTACCCAGGCACATGCCTGGATAAAGTATTGTTTATTTTCCGAACCTGAACCTGACATTCAAACCAAATGAATCGGCTCCGAAATTCGTCTCTTCAACAATCCATAGAGTAGGACGCCAGTCAGCACCTATCGAAATCGGGACACTTTTAAATTTATATTCAAGTCCAATTTCACCGCAAAGACCCAACCAGAAATCATCGCCGATATAAGTAGTTGGTCCGGCACCCAGGTACCAGTTAAAAGCTTCTGCACCAAGTGGTTTGTACACAAAATCCCATAAAGCATCAATGCCTACTCCACCATTGTAAAATCCAAGATCGGCGTGAATTCTGCCGGCACCAGTACCAAAAACACCATCAAGCGCAGCGCCACCAGCACCATTAGTTCCTCCAAAGCGAACCCCTAGTTCCTGGGCATTCACAAAAACTACAGTTGTAAAAGCAAAGATCAGCGTAATGACTAATTTTTTCATAGTATAAGAGTTTTGTTTGTTAATGTTTTAGATAGCTGTTGACACAAAAGTAAATAGAAATTATTAAAATAGTGCCTCTAAATGCTAATAATTTGAGAACACTTGTATTTTTGATGCTACATCCTACAATCTTTTTATCTTTGCAGCATGCACGAAACAATTCTGATTCTCGATTTTGGTTCGCAGTATACTCAGCTCATTGCCAGGCGTATACGCGAACTTAATGTGTATTGCGAAATACATCCGTTCAACCATATTCCCGAACTGGGCAACCATATCAAAGGGGTCATTCTTTCGGGAAGCCCTTTTTCGGTGCGTGACGAAAATGCCCCATCGCCTGACCTTTCGGGTATCAGGGGCCGATTCCCTTTGCTGGGCGTTTGCTATGGTGCACAGTACTTATCTACTGTCGATCATGGGAAAGTTGCTCCTTCAAAAATAAGGGAGTATGGCAGAGCTAATCTCTCGTTCATCGACCACCACAGTGAACTGGTGCGTGGAATGACCGATGGCGGGCAGGTTTGGATGAGTCATGGAGACACCATTCTCGAGATACCCGAAAAATATAAAATCATTGCCAGCACGCCCGATGTAAAAGTGGCAGGTTTCAGCATCGAAGGGGAACCCACTTATGGAATCCAGTTTCACCCCGAGGTATATCACAGCGTTGACGGAACTATTCTGCTGAGGAATTTTATGGTCGATATTTGCGGCTGCAGCCAGGATTGGACGCCGTTGGCATTTGTTGAAACCGCTGTAGCTGAACTGAAGAGCCAGCTGGGTACCGATAAAGTTGTGCTCGGGCTTTCGGGCGGTGTCGACAGTACAGTTGCGGCCGTTCTGCTTCACAAAGCCATTGGAACACAATTGTACTGCATATTTGTAGATAATGGTCTACTGCGTAAAGATGAATTTCAATCCGTGCTCGATTCGTACCAGCACATGGGCCTTAACGTGAAAGGTGTTGATGCCGGTAAGCAGTTTCTGGATGCACTCAAAGGATTAACTGACCCTGAGGCAAAGCGGAAAGCCATCGGACGTACGTTTATCGAAGTATTTGATGCCGAAGCTAAACGCATCGAAAATGTAAAATGGCTGGCACAGGGAACCATCTATCCCGATGTAATTGAATCGGTTTCGGTTAAAGGTCCTTCGGCAACTATTAAAAGCCATCACAACGTGGGCGGCTTGCCCGACTTTATGAAACTGAAGGTGGTTGAACCGCTTAAAAGCCTTTTTAAAGATGAGGTTCGTCGTGTTGGCAATACGCTCCGTATTGATCCGAACATCCTGAACCGTCACCCCTTCCCCGGTCCGGGCCTGGGAATCCGGATACTGAGTGATGTAACAGCCGAAAAGGTTTCCATTTTGCAGGAAGCCGACGCTATTTTTATAAACGGGCTCAAAAACTATGGCTTGTATGATAAAGTGTGGCAGGCCGGAACCATGTTACTGCCGGTGCAGTCGGTAGGCGTAATGGGCGACGAACGTACTTACGAAAATGTGGTTGCTCTCAGGGCTGTGACCTCCACCGACGGAATGACCGCCGATTGGGCGCAACTTCCTTACGATTTCCTGGCCTCGGTTTCGAGCGAAATTATTAACAAGGTTAAGGGGATCAACAGGGTGGTTTATGATATCAGTTCAAAACCACCTGCTACTATCGAATGGGAATAATACAACAGGCGAACGCTTAAACCTGTTGAAACGGGCCCGTTGCAATAATTCATATTACCGCTCAGGATTTTACTTACTTTTACCACTGCTACTGCTTCAATATTTCTAACAACCATTGTCATGCGTTTTCGTGTGTTTTCTTTGATCCTGATTGTTGCCAGTTTGCTGGTTAACCATGTAAATGCTCAGGATGTTGCGATAAAACGATCATCAGTAATTGAGAACTATAAGGGTAAGCCATATTACATCCATTTTGTAAAGCAGGGCGAAACACTTTCTGGCATATCAAAGGTTTATAATGTTACCATCGACGAACTCAATGCCGATAATCCTGCACTCGATAAAGGATTAAAGGCTGATATGGTGTTGAAAATTCCGCAGAAAGCGCAGTTGGAAATTCCTGAAATTGATGTTCCGAAAAAGGAAAACGCTGCCGTTAAGCCAAAATCTGAAAAGCCTGAAGCAACTGCAAAACCGCAGGCCGATCCTGGTTACATTCTTTACCAGGTAAAAAAACAGGAAACGCTTTATGGTATCTCAAAGCAGTTTAATGTTACGGTGGATGATATCCTGAAAATAAATCCAGGTTTCGACAGCCTGAAAGCGGGGATGGAAATTAAAATACCCAAAAAAGCAGCAGCAGATAAAATTACCAAAACCGAAGCCAAATCGCCCGAAAGCAAAACCGAAACTGTTTCAAAACCCGGCCAGGGCAAGGATGAGGTAGTTGTTAAAACCGGTGAAACGCTATACAATATTGCAAAAAATAATAATACCACTGTCGATGACATTATCGATCTCAACCCGCAATTAAAGGATGGCCTAAAAGCCGGCATGGTTTTAAAGTTGCATAAACCCGACATTAAAAGCACTGCTAAACCAGAGACCAGGAGCGAAACTTCAACAGCTGTAAAACCTGTTGTTCCCTCGAATTGCTATAGTGCCTCTAACCGGGAAAAAACCTACAACATTGCCCTGCTGCTGCCATTTCTGCTCGACGAAGCTTCCGATGTACTCGAAGCTCCCGAATTAAAAAAGACCTCTGATTTCGAGAATTTTAACTATTTCCAGTTTTATGCAGGTTTTATGCTTGCCGCCGATTCGCTCGAAAAATATGGCCTCCATGCCAATATCCAGGTGCTGGATGCAGATAAATTGAATGATACTTTAACGATCCGCCAGGCATTGCGCAAGCCGGGTATGGATAACATGAACCTGATCGTCGGGCCGGTGTATGCAAATTCTTTTGCCGTAGCAGCCCGCTATGCACGCAAACATGAAATCGGAATCGTGAACCCGCTGTCGCGCCGCGAAAATATTGTGGATGGAAATCCGTATGTTTTTAAAGCCCAGGTTTCGGCAACAGGAATAGCCACAAAACTTTTGACATTTATTGCTGATCATTATCCCAATGCCAACATCATATCGGTGCGTAACGATGCTAAGGAATATAAAGCTGCAGCCGACAAATTTGAGGCACTGATCAAAAGCCGCATTGCAGCGCATACCCTCAAGGCAAGCCTGCAGACCGCCACTTTTACCACAGATCAGATGGCCGGCATTTCGAAGAAAATAAAACCCGGGGTAAAAAATATTGTTATCTTTTTCTCAAATAACAAATCCAACGTTCCCAACTTTGTTTCGCTGTTAAATCCCCGCTCAAAAACGGATGATATTATCCTGGTGGGTATGGACGGATGGGAAGATTTTGAACTGGAAACTGAGTTCCTGGTAAACCTGAATTATCACCAGCTCACTTCTTCGTATATCGATTACGATAGTGAAGCCGTAAAACAGTTTATAACCCGTTTTCGCAATAAATACGGAGCTGTGCCCGTATCCACAAAGCATGCCTTCCTGGGTTACGACCTGGGTTGGTATTTCCTTACCTCGCTCATGTGGTATGGCGATGATTATTTAAAATGCATTCCCGGGAATGCTGGCCATGGGTTACAGTTCAATTTTAATTTTTCCGCTGCCGATAAAAACGAGGGTTACCAAAATCAGGAAATTGATATGGTAAAGCTCGTGGATTATAAAATGGTAAAAACCGAATAGCTTCGTCTTTTAAATTTAATCTGGATCTGATTCTTACTTATCAATTGCAGCCCGAAGACTTATCAGGGTTTCTCGTTTTTCTTTCTGCCCGACATAATAGCCAGTATTTCTGACGCTATTTCTTCAATTGATTTTGCGGTTACATAAATGTGCGTCCAGCCAGGATGACGCTGGTAATACTGGTTTGCAAAATTAATTTCCCGGGTCACATATTCCGGTTCCGAATAGTTCACTATGCTGCCGCCGAGTCTTTCGTTGCGGGTTTTGCGCAATTCCGAAAGACGGCTGGCCGAGGTGGTCAGGCAAAATATTTTCGAGGGGTCAATCTGGTTCAGTATGTCGGGTGGTGTCATATTCATGATAATGGGTACATTGGCGGCAAACCATCCCTTGTACGCCAGGTAAATACTGATCGGGGTCTTGAAAGTCCGCGATACGCCAAGCAGTATGATATCGGCTTCGTTCAGGCTTTCGGTTCGCTGCCCGTCGTCGTGGTTAAAGGCAAACTGCATGGCATCAATGCGCTGGAAATAATCCTTGTTCAGTTTATTATACAAGCCTGGCTGCTGCGAAGGTTCATGGATAAACTGGTTCGACAGCCTGCGGAGCAATGGCCCCATAAGGTCAATGGTTTCCACGTTTTTTTTATGGCTTTCGCGAATAATGAGTTCACGCAGCGAATCAGTTACCAGGGTATGCACAATGAGTGCTCCGTACACCTGGGCCCTGGCCACAATTTCAACAACTTCCGCCTGGTTGTTGATGTCGGAAAAAACTACTACGTCAATCTCCGTACCCGGGAACTGTGTAAGTGCCGCATTCAAAGCCTGCCGGGCTGTACGGCCTGTGCCATCCGAAACTACAAATACCTGGTACATATCCCCTATTTTTAAATGTAAAAACCAAGATCTACGGAACTACTTATCCAAAGTTAGGGTTTTAAATGGATTTTGCATCAATCGCAATTAAAACATCTTTGTTTGAATTTGAATTTCAAACAAGCATGTACCCGGAAAAGTTTGCAGGTGAACAGGAACTCAATTACCGAGAGCAGAGCGTTTTCGCTGCTTTATATTGCGCAGGAAAACCAACCCGCGCGCCAGGCCGAAAATCACTACAAATACAAATATGATGGTTGCTCCCGAAGGTATATTCCAGTAGTAGGATAAAAACAAACCGATGATGCTTCCTGCAAAACTGATGCTCATCGAAAGAATAATGATTTTCTTCAGATCATTTACAAAAAGGTTGGCAGTGCTTTGTGGGATAGTGAGGTACGAAATTACCAGGATAATTCCGGCAACCCGGATGTTGATGACTATAACCAGGGCAACCAGCGTTAGCATAAGGTAATTAAAAGTCTCAACCGGTGCATTGTGCGATCGGGCATACTCTTCATCAAATGAAATAAAAAGGATGGTCCGGTAAAAAAATGCAAATATCAGCACGGTAACCACAGCCAGCACTTTCATAAATGCAAGGTCGGCGGGCGTTACCGTAAGAATGCTTCCGAACAGGTACGACATCAGGTTGGGTGCATACCCGGGCGTGAGATAAATAAAGATGATACCCACAGCCATACCGAACGACCACAATATGCCAATGGCTGAATCTTCGCGGATATCGGTTTGTTTCGATACCAGCCTGATACCGAAAGCCGACAAAATACTGAAAATCGCCGCGCCCAGAATAGGGTTCAATCCCAGGAAATAACCCAACCCTATGCCTCCGAATGATGCATGCGTGATGCCACCGCTGATAAATACCATCCTGCGGGCAACTATATATGCGCCGATAATACCGCAGGTGATGCTGGCCAGGAAGGCTGCCTGCAGGGCATGAACAACAAAATCGTAGGTTAATATTCCGGCCATGTTACTCGTGTTTGTGAAAATGCGGTTGCGCGTCATCATGATCATGATCATGGGAATGATCGTGCTTTTGCAGAACGGTGTGAGGCACATCGCCATGGGTGATGATCTGCAGCGGACAATTATACCCGGCAAGCTGTTCTTCGGTAATAATATTCGAAGGATGGTAATGCAGGTAAGTGTTTACGCAGGCAATGGTTTTCACAAAATAGGAGATGGTTCCCACATCGTGCGAAATAATCATAATGGCCATTCTCTGGTTGAATTGTTGCAACAGCTCGTACATTTCGTGTTCAAAACGATTGTCGACAAAAGTATTCGGCTCATCGAGGATCAACAGTTTAGGCGACGAAATTAATGCCCTGCATATCAGCACGCGCTGCAGTTGCCCGCCGGATAGTTCCGATGCCGTGCGTTTCGCCAGGTGGCTGATACCCATCTGCGCAAGCAGGTCGACAGCCAGTTGCTTATCCCGGGTATTATACCTGCTCAATCCCTTGCCGGCCGACATTAACCCCGAAAGCACTATATCCTGCACCGTGATCGGGAATTTCCGGTCGATATGCGATTGCTGTGGCAGGTAACCGATAAAACTACCTTGTTGGTTGTCAAATCGCTCAATAGTGCCCGAAAATGGTTTTATCAACCCCAGTATTAACTTTATCAGGGTTGTTTTGCCACCTCCGTTCGGGCCGATTACACCAATAAAATCCTGGTCCGAAACCGTGATGGAAACATCGCGCAGCACTATGCCATTGTCGTAACCGGCAGTAACATTGTTCAGTTTTATCAGTTCGTTCATAAACCCTGTTTAATATCAGTTTTCGGCAATTAATTGAGAAAGGAGAATCATATTCGCCGGCCAGTCCTCGGCCATGGGGTCAAAAACCACTACTTTTCCGTTTATTTCGCGGGCAATGGCCTCGGCATTGCGTGTATCAAATTCCTTTGAAATGAATATCGACTTAATACCTTTTTCTTTGGCAATTTTCACCAGTTCAGCCATATACGCGGGCGATGGTTCCTTGCCATCCTGTTCGATGCTGATTTGCGTAAGCCCGTAATCCCGGGCAAAATAAGCAAGTGCCGGGTGAAAGATCAGAATAGCTTTTCCTTTGTGGCTTGACAGTTTTTCGCGAATTTTTAAGTCTACTGAATCGGCAGTGCGGTAAAAACGATCCAGGTTATGTTTGTACAACGATGCGTTTGCCGTATCGGCCAATGCCACTGCTTCGCAAATATTGGCGGCCTGTATTTTCATGCAGGCCACCGAAAGCCAGGTATGCGGATCGTAGCCGTGGCTTAATTCATTTTTAGCTGTTTCACTTTCGTGACCATGCTCATGCCCGCTGATCAAATCTATCCCTTTGCTGGTATTTACTATGTTCATGTTGGGATTCGATGCCCTGAACCTGTCGAGCCAGCTCAGTTCGAAATCAAGCGCTCCCAGTGCAAGGTATAGCTGCGACGATGAAATTTTCTCCATATCGCGGGGTGCAGGCTCGTAGGTTTCGTGATTCGAACCGGGAGGGAGCATTACCAGTATACCAGGTTTATCACCGGCAATATATTGTACCAGGTACTTTTGTGGAATGATGCTGACCGTGAGCTGCAATTTTTCTTTGCCGGTTGGTTTACCCTGGCAGGAAACCAAAACCAGCATGGGCAATAGGATAAATATCGAAAGAAAGTATCTGAACATACTGCAAAAGTACAAATTATGATGCATCCCATGAAATTCAATTTCGGATTCAGCGAAAGTAAGCCCGGGCAGTTTTTAAAGAGCTTAGCTGATTAACCGGTGCTTTATCCTGCTGTTCAGCGGTTTTCCTGTAACCTGGGTTCGGAATTTTCGTCAAACCATCATTAAAAACAAACCACGATGAACTCATCCGAATTTAAAGTAAAAAGCGAAGACCTGATTCGTAAAATACGCGAACTGATTGATGAAGGGAATGTAAACCGCATCATCATTAAAGACAGCACCGGGAAAGTTTACCTCGAAATACCTGTTACTATTGGTGTAATAGGGGTTGTAATTGCACCTGTACTGGCTGCTGTCGGCGCGCTGGCTGCCTGGGCTGCCGATTTCACGGTGGAAGTGATCAGAAAGGATCAGTGATTTACTGCCCCGACTTTTTCCTCAATGGAAGCTATTTTTTGTTGCATGCGCCCCATGCCGCCATCGCGGATATCGAATGTAACCGTGCAATACACGCGGCTGCAGTCGTCCTTTAGCAGGCCGTAAGCCCTGGCAACCACCGCCTGGGCTTCTTCAAGCGTTTCAGTTTCTACAATGGTGCCCATGGCGCTGAGCTGGTAACTCAACCCGCTTTCGCGAAGCATGGCTATAACCCGGCTTACATATTTACTGGCACTCGCCCCTTTATCGGTAGGGAACATGGCAAACTGCATCAGGACTGACATGGTGTTTTGGGTTTAATTTTTTAAAGGTTGTGGTGATTAGTGCTTTGGGCTATGTGCTTAGTGCTATGTGCTGTGTGCTTAGTGCTGTGTGCTTAGTGTATATAATTTGCAAATCGTAAATCGAAACTCGTAAATCTGCAATCCGCAATCCCCAATCCGAAATCCAACATCCTACCCATTCCAAATTTCCCACGATTTTTCAGCCTGCAGCTCAAGCATACGAAGGCCATTCGATACGGTTGCCCCTGCGGCAAGGCCTTTTTTCAT
Organism: uncultured Bacteroidales bacterium; assembly: GCA_937965665.1. GTDB lineage: Bacteria > Bacteroidota > Bacteroidia > Bacteroidales > UBA4417 > UBA4417. The sequence continues at coordinate 8,229 of CALCJE010000143.1, read as the reverse complement.
AAACAGGGTTTCGATGGGATTATATACCAGGTCGTACAACACATGTTCATCTGTTAAAAACCGGTAAGGGATTTCGGGGCAGGCGTCTGTATTGGGAAACATACCTGCCGGCGTCGTGTTGATAATTAACAAATGGTCGGATATTAGTTCCTGGCTCAGTTGCTGGTAGCTCAATACGCTTGCTTCATCAGCTTTGCGTGATACCAGTGAAAAGGCGATGCCTAATTGTTTCAGGGTATAACACACTGCCCTGGCTGCGCCCCCGGTTCCGAGAACCAGTGCCTGTTTATGAACTGGTTTCAGAAAGGGCAACAGCGATTCCCTGAATCCCAATATATCAGTGTTATGCCCGGTAAGTTTTACATCAGTCCCGCTGCGTTCAACTTTCACGCAGTTCACGGCACCCACACCTTCTGCTTCAGCCGAAAGTTGACTGAGGTATGGCAGAATGGCTATTTTGTAAGGAATGGTTACATTAAAACCCGCCAGGTTTTCTTTCTGGGCTACCAGGTCCGGAAGTTCTGCAATGTTCGGAATGGGGAAAAGCTGGTAATCGGTATCCGGAATATTTTCATCTGCAAACTTTTTTGCAAAATACGCTGCCGAAAAAGAATGCGAAAGCGGGTAGCCGATGAGTCCGTACAGCCGCATATCAGTTGGCTGAAGGTTTCTTTGTCAGGTTGAGGTAAATTTTATAGGCATAATACAGGAAAGCAAGCCCGAGAATGGCCACAACCACTATATCGATAACATGACTGTATTTCATCACTTCCGACCAGTTTTCCTTCAGTTTAAATCCTACATAGGCCAGGAACGAATTCCAAAGCCCGGCGCCCAGGATGGTATAAATAATAAATTTTCCCAGTTTCATTTTGCCCAAACCGGCTGGTATGCTGATCAGGTGGCGGATTACCGGGACAAACCGGGCTATAAATATGGTGAGTTCGCCACGTTTGGCAAAGAATTTTTCGGTGAGTTCAAGGTCGTGTACATCGAGCAGGAGGAATTTTCCAAAACGTTTAATAAATGGCTTCCCGCCATAAAATCCCATGGCATACGATACCAGTGAGCCGACAATACTACCCAATGTGCTGGCAATTATTACGCCTGTGAAGGTAAACTGGCCATCAACAATTAAAAATCCGGCGAAAGGCATCACAGCTTCGCTTGGTACCGGGAAAACCATACTCTCGAGTACCATCAGTAAAAATATTCCCGGATACGAAGTAGCCGAAATAAAGGCCACTGCTGTATTTGCAATCCATTGCGTAATTCCCATTGTTTTTGGCGTTAGTTTATGAGTTGGTGTAAAATTAAATATTTCTACTCTTCCTTATTTTTATACGATTCGATAACTGCCAGAATCTCAACTGAATTCCTGATATTTTCCGAATATTCCAGTAACTGGGTGTGTGCTTCAAAATCCTGTGTTAATGCAATGAAAAGTTCGAGGATGGCTTCGCGGTGCTTGCCCGACTCGTACAAATAGGCCACCCGCCTGTAGGTAAGTGAACTGTTATCGCCCTGGTAATAAAGACCATCTTCCAGAATTTCGAGCGCTTTCACATAATCCTTCATGACATCCGCATAAAAATCGGAATAATCGAGCCATATTTCGGCGTGGTACGGTTCCAGTTCGCTTGCTTTTTCGTACGCAAGTGCTGCTTCGCTGTTCATGCCGAGTGCGAGCTGGGTTTCGGCTAATGCGATATAATACTCGGCATTGTCCGATTCCAGTTTTATGGCTTGTTCCATATGCGACAACGCTTCCCGGTTTTGTTCCAGTTCCACGTAGCATAGTCCTATACCCATCCAGGCATCCGAAAAATGCCGCTCAATACTGATCGATTTGCGGTAAAACTCAATAGCCAGCTCATATTTCTCGAGGCTTGCATAGCAATCGCCGATGTAATAATTAGTCATGGCATCGGGCTTCTCGAGCTCAAAGGTCTGTTTATATACCTTAATTGCATCCAGGTACATCTCCATTTGTTCGTAGCATTGTGCCTTGCTGAAATATGCCGGTGTAAAGGTCGGATCAATGGCAATGGCATAATCCAGTGCATCAATGGCTTTTTCGTACAGTTCGATGGTGCTGTATGCAATTCCCAGGTTATACCAGGCTACCAGGGAGTAAGGCCTGCTGTTGATTTCCTGGTTGAAGAATTCAATAGCTTCATCACTCATCTGGCCCATTTCGTAGCAATACCCTATTTCGTAAAGCAGGCTTTCGTTTTCCTTGTTGATGCGAATTGCTTTCTTCAGGTGTTCGGCTGCTTTTTTATAATCCCTCAGGTTTTGATATTCAAAAGCAATGCTGGTATGTATTTCGTCCTGGTCTTCATCCACGTGGGCCAGCGATTTCTGGTATTCTTTAATGGCTTCGGCATGCTTGTGCATGGTGCTGTAAACCGTGGCACGGGTAAGTGAAATATCGGGATTGTGCGGGTCGATGGCATCCAGGCTGTTCAGGCGGGCCAGCGCCTTTTCGGGCTCCCCGTTATTGAGGAAATACTGCGCCTTAAACACCTGGAAACTCACCTCTGCCGGGAACTGCTCAATTGCATAATCAATTGCCTGCAGGGCCTTGGCTAAATCCGATTCACTGAAATAATAGTAGATTATATCTTCCAACTCCCCACTATCGAAAAAGGAATATCCACCTTCCCCCGCAACGCTTTCGAAGCGTCCGAGCAGTTCACGCAGGTATTCTTGATCTTCTTCGTAATTATCCATTGTAATGTATTCAATTTTTTTTGATGCTGCAAAGGTAATCATTTTTCGAATAAGGGTTTCTGGTTTCAGGTTTCTGATTTCTGGTTTCAGGTTTCATGTTTCTGGTTTCTGATTTCTGATTTCTTGTTTCTTCACACCAATCCGAAATCCAAAGTTCCAGGTTCCGAAGTTCCGGGTTCCCTGACTGCTGACGCAGTCAGGCAGGTGTCTTCCGACATCCGACATCAAACATCAAACATCAAACATCAAACATCAAACATCAAACATCCCACATCCGACATCCCACATCCCACATCCCACATTTTAACTCCCACCCACTCACCAATCCGCGGCTAATTGTATCTTTGCAAAAAAAATAGCGGCTATGACATTAATTAAAAGTATTTCAGGAATCAGGGGAACCATTGGCGGAAAACCGGGCGATAACCTTACCCCATCGGATATTGTAAAATTTGTTACCGGCTTTGCCACGTATATTCTGAGCGAAAGCCCGGGACGGAAAATTAAAATGATTATCGGCCGCGACGCCCGTGTTTCGGGACTGATGGTTAGCAACCTGGTTTCCGGAACCCTTATGGGTATGGGTATTGATGTTATTGACCTGGGCCTGTCGACCACACCTACCGTTGAAATTGCTGTAACCACATACAACGCCCAGGGGGGAATCATACTCACGGCAAGCCACAATCCCGGCGAATGGAACGCACTTAAGCTGCTGAACGCCAAAGGCGAATTCCTCGATGCTGCTGCAGGCGCCAAAGTGCTCGAAAATGCTGAATCGTTGGATGTTGATTACACGAAAGTGGATAAACTTGGCAGTTATACCCTCGATAATACTTTCATCGAAAAACATATACAGATGGTGGTCGATCTGCCGCTGGTTGATGTGGAAGCCATTAAAAAAGCAAACTTTAAAGTGGCTGTCGACGCGGTTAACTCAACAGGGGGCATTGCCATTCCCGAGTTGCTGCAGGCGCTGGGTGTTAAAGATATTATTGAACTTTATTGCGAACCTACCGGGCTTTTTCCCCATAACCCCGAACCGCTGCCCGAACACCTGCACGAACTGAGCAATACCGTTGTTGATCATAAGGCACATGTTGGTTTTGTGGTCGACCCGGATGTGGACAGGCTGGCCATTGTGAGCGAAACAGGGGCTATGTTTGGCGAAGAATACACCCTGGTTGCCGTTGCCGACTATGTACTTGCCCATACACCGGGAAATACGGTTTCAAATATGTCGTCCACACGCGCTTTACGCGATGTTACCGAAAAAAGAGGACTCCGTTATGCGGCCTCAGCTGTAGGCGAAGTGAATGTAGTTAAAATGATGAAGGATACCCATGCCATCATTGGTGGCGAAGGCAATGGCGGTGTTATTTACCCCGAACTGCATTATGGACGCGATGCACTGGTGGGCATTGCTTTGTTTCTGACACATCTGGCCAAAACCGGATTAACATGTTCGCAGCTCAGGGCTACGTATCCCGATTATACCATTTCGAAAAATAAAATCACCTTGTCGGCAGGCATGGATACTGATATGATCCTGCAGAAGGTGCACGAAAAATATAAGGACCAGCCCAACAGCACCATCGACGGTGTAAAAATTGAGTTCGGAAACGAATGGGTACACCTGCGTAAATCGAACACCGAACCCATTATCCGCATTTATGCCGAAAGCGTTTCAGCTGCAAAGGCCGAAGAACTCGCCGAACGGATTATACGGGATATAAAATCTTTGATTTAATTAGTTTCAATAGTTTCAGAGGTTTTAAGAGTTTCAAATGTTTGAAAAGTTTGAAATCTTTACCTTCGGTAAGCTCCCTGCCCGCTGCAGGCGGGGCTTCGCTCGGTTGAAGAGTTTCAGATGTTTCAGAAGTTTCAATGTTTCAAAAGTCATTTTGAGGATGTCATTGCGAGGCGGCACGCCGAAGCAACAGGAGTTTCAAATGTTTCAAGAGTTTCAGGGTTTCAACAGATAAAAGAAATTGACAATTCCCCAAGTTTAATCAAATCCCCCGGGTGTAGTCACCCCTCTCATTTTTTCAAGGAGAGGGGCAGGGGGTGAGGTCTGCAATCCGCAATCCAACATCCCACACCCCACATCCCACATCCCACATCCCACATCCCGCATCCCACATCCCACATCCCACATCCCACATCCAACATCCCTTTCCCCTGTTAATAAATTGTGAATTACTATTTTCCCCAAAGTAGTACCATTGATTTATAATGCCTTACTTTAGCACCTACTACATTTAACCAGAGTGCCATGCCAAAGCGCGGAAAAAAGAAACCCCGAAAGATAAAGTTCTATAAAAAGAACCTCAAAATTCCGGAATCGCAAAACAAAAGGCTTCGCAAGTTTTGTAAATCAAACGGGCTCACCGAAAACAAAGTCTTTCGCAGGGCATTACGCGAATTCCTGGTTCGTAACGTGCACCTGATCGACCACCCACACCCCGAAGTAAGTGCCAACCAACTCAGCCTGTTCGATTTTGGAACCGACGAAATTTCGGGCACCGGCACCTGACGGCAAGCGCTGCAGGCTGTTTTGCCACCCGCTTATTTCATCGGGATTTCAATAAATAATAGTTTTGATGTTTCTTCGGCCTTCACCCCGAACGCATCCGTTTCGCTGATGGCTAACGCATCGCGGCGGTTCAGCAGCTTCGATTCAACTTCCGCTTTCCCCTCCACATTCATCACAAAAACGCCGTTCCCGCTTTTGTTCAGCGTATAATGGTACGCTTGACCTGCATCCAGGTTTATTACCGAAATATACGCATCCTGGTGAATCCACAAAGCACCGGGCTGCTGACTGCTATCGGGCGTTACAAGCATTACCGGAGTATTGTTTACCTGCTGCGTGTCGAATAACTTCTGATCATAGCGTGGTTTCAGCCCTTTTTCGCGGGGAAAGATCCACAGCTGGAAAAATTTCACCGCCTCATCTTCCGAATGATTGTATTCGGCGTGGTACAGGCCGGTGCCGGCACTCATCACCTGCACTTCGCCGGGATTGATAACCTGTATATTGCCCAGGCTGTCGCGGTGTTCCAGCGCGCCTTCCAGCACAATGGTTACAATCTCCATATTGTTATGCGGGTGCAGGTCAAAACCGGTGCCACCCGCAACCGTATCGTCGTTCAATACCCGCAGACAACCAAATTTCTCGCGGGCCGGGTTAAAATAAGTAGCAAAGCTGAAGTTATGCCAGGTATCGAGCCACCCGTGGCTGGCATGGCCGCGTTCACTGGCCGGGTGCAATTCTGTTTTCATGGTTTATTTATTGTAATAACTACGCAAAATAACAATTTTGCTAGTAATATGTTGTTCCCCGGCGCTGCTATTCATTAGTTATTGTGTGCCTGGTTTTTCCTGGGTTTCTTTTCAATAATAATCTGAATGTTATCTTTAAAAAGTGTTAACTGGTGGTTGTTAGCCTGATAAGTATATGTTCCCATAAATTTTTCTCCGAATTTCTCCTGGCTATTCAGAGTTGTATTTTCAAAGGACCTGTAAACAAATCTTATCCTGTTAAAATATTCATTACGACAATGGAATTTAACCACATCATTTTTCGGGCCTTCGTCAGTTAAAAAGTTAGTGGTAATTATTGCAAATTCCGGACAGGTATTATCGAAAACAGTAGAATCGCCGATGTTTATTTTTTGAATTTGATATGTGTATTGATCAGTAAAGAAATTTTGATTAAACGTTACCAGGCTTATTTTCAATGCGATGGTAGTTATCATTATAAGGATCCCAACTACAGAGTACAATTTCAGACTTCTTTGTTTTTTAAACTTTGCCAGAATATTATCCAGGTCAGTTTTTGGTTTTGTACTGTCAATAATTAAAATTGCGAAAATTCTAAATGCTTGAAATACAAAAATAAAGTCGTCAGTAAGTACATAAACACAGTCCTTAAAGTTTAATCTAAATTTATAGTTTTCGAATTTTATTGAAATAAATCCATCCTTTATTTCATTTTGGAGTTCATCAGGAGTGTTTTGACTGGCATCAAATCTTCTCCTGATCCTGGTAAAACTGATTTTAAATACGAGCTTATATACTACGTAAGTCAGGGATGGGAACCAAACCAAATAGACCACAAACCTTAAATCCCAATAATAGTCGATTACGAAGGTAAGGATGGCCGCAAAAGCCATGGAGAGAATAAGGTAGCCAACAAAAAGCTTTTTATTGATTTGATCTATACCTCTTTTCAATTCTACTAATTTCTCTTTTTGCTCAGGATCCATTTTGATACTTTCTTATTTTTAAACTTGGGTCAACGTTTTGCAGCATGGCGCCCTGGCCCGTCGCCCGCTCGCGTCCGAAAAAAATGCGCGAAAAGGGCGGTGCAGGATTTCGTGCAACACGGCTTCATGTTAGGTCGCGAAAAACGACTACACGAAGCCTTAGTTATTAGCAACCGTAATTTGTTAATCTTTACATCCATATTCTTTATCTTCTGGATATTTTACACAATGACCACTAAAAAAAATACCTATTGTTGGTGGATAATATCTTTTATGTGTCACTTTCATTAATGGAGGTAAATTGATTAATGTTTTTGTTGCTACTGAATAAATATAATCTTCCAAAATATCAAGTCCATCATAAGTCCATTCATTGTAAATAGAATCAATTAAACCGTTTTCGTTAAACCTAATATTTATGGAACAAGCTAAACTATCAGGAAAACCTTTTACTTTATCTTTATCTATGTGAGAAATGATAATTTTTCTGATGGTATCTGATAAAAATCTTGTTGACGGTTTTAATCTATTAATATCATAGACTAAATAATTGTTATTTGAAAGAGAATCTATCTTACCATTGCTTAGATAAAATATCTTTTCTTTTTCAAATATCGAAGCATATCCATCATGAACATACTGTAATAAATCTCCTCTTGGACTATTAATCTCTCCTGTAAACCAATTAGCAAAAACCTTTTTATCTGTTTTGAATTCTTTTTTTAAATCAAAATACTTGTCTTCACTTTCACCGCAACCTATTCTAACTTTTAGTAAAAACAAACTATCATTCTGAATAGTCCATATTGCTTGATACCCTCTATAGCAAGCAGTACTTGTCCAATTTAGTTTTTCACTACAGAATTTTCTTTTGTTTTTCTTATCTAAATATTGTTCTAGAGGATTACAAAAAATTGCAACAGTATCATTTCCGTCAACTAAAATATCAGGATATTGAGTAGTTGCAAATAATCTTAAATTACTTACAAAAAACACAATCAATAAAATCAATAAACATTTTTTCATGGTCGCAGTTTTTCTTTTTATGGTTGCTAACGTTCCGCAGCTATGCCCGGTAGCCGTTTTGCGGGCTTCATCCCTGTCGAAAGGTACAATGTTTCTGCGGGGCACACTGTTTCAATTTGCTCTTTCATAGGATATTGGGCGTAGGTGCTGTGTGTGCCCTGCATGAGCAGCGCACACCCACTCCCATGCTTTGAAA
>CALCJE010000142.1 GCA_937965665.1 uncultured Bacteroidales bacterium | reverse complement strand
GGTACTGTATCATGAAACTCCAGGTACCAACCTGTGCCCCAACGTAAAAAAACTGGGCAAGCACACCTCTCATAAAATGAGGATATTGAAGCAAAGCCGAAAGTTTTCCCTTGCTGTTTCCATCTTTATCAGTAAGCTTTTTCTCTTCAGGAAACCGGGTTCTCCAAATCAGGAAGGCCCACACCAGCAAAATACTTCCAATTACAAGGTATGGGGGACCTACTCTCATAATTTCATCATGAAGATAAGCCTGGTAAGTTCCGGCCTGTTTCATGGCATCTATCTGATTTCCCGAAAGTTCAGTTCCTGAAAAAATAAATACGGTGCCTATCAGCACTCCGGTCATGGAGCCCAGCGGATTAAACGACTGCGAAAAATTGAGCCTGTGTTCGGATGTAGCCGGATCGCCAAGAACCGCAATAAATGAATTTGATCCGGTTTCCAGGAAAGCCAGACCACTTGCTATAACGAAAAGTGCCACCAGGAAAAAAGCATACGTGCCGCTGCTGGCAGCAGGCAAAAACAGGAAACAACCTGCTGAAAATAAAAGTAACCCGATGATGAGCCCAGTTTTGTAATTGTATTTATCCATGATAAGGGCAGCCGGCATGGCAAGCAGGAAGTAACCCAGGTAAAATGCCGACTGCACCAGGCCAGCCTGTAAACGGCTCAACTCGAACGATTTCATAAACTGGGGAATAAGAATATCGTTCAGGTTATTGGGCAAAGCCCACATAAAGAACAGGGCTGTTACAAGGATAAAGGGAAGCAGGTGCTGTTTGCTGACAATTTTATGATTTCCGGCCATATAATAAGTTTTACCAGTAATTTTTTAGTCTATGCCTGAATTGATTTGATTCTGTACTCAAAGATTTTCTTTGCGCCGGATTTTTACCTGCATGGCATCTTCAACCTGCTGATCCGAAACCAGTATAATATATCCTCCTCCACCGGCTCCGGAGAGCTTCCAGCCCCACGCCTTTTCTTTATACTGATCGATAACTTTCAGAATGGCATTATCAACCATATGTGGGAACATGGCGATCTGCGCCTCAAATGATCGCCGGAAGGCATTGCCAAATGCCCGGATATCCTTCCTGAGAATTGCTTCCCAGCAATCGGAGGCGGCATCGGCAAGCTCCCGGGCCCCGGCGGGACTGATCTTTGTTCCCATAAGCGGGCTGTACGAACTTTGCCTGGGCCCAAGCGTAACCAGGTAAAGATGCTGCTCAATCCAGGCCAGGATTTCGTCTTCAGTTACTGAAGTGATTGTGTGAGGCCAGTAATTGCCGTCGTATTCAAGTTTGTTTAAACCCGGCAGAACAATTCCCAATGAATCCTGAGAGCCCGAAACATGCTCGGTTCCAGGAGGGTTTTCGAAACTAAAGAGCATGCGGGCCAGGTGTTCGGCATCGCCATGCGGAATTTCGTTGCGCCATAATTCAATGGCTTTACGCCGGGTACTCGACGACATGCCGCTCCTGTCGTTGAACTCAATGGTGGGTTCGATGCTAATGGTTAAGACCGACCCCGGATGATGTTTCGAAACATACGGCTGGTCGAGCCATCCACCTGCCAGGTCGATACGGAACGGGATGGTACATTCGGTACGCAGCATGGTAGTGGACCGAACCGGCAGATCGGCATGCGGAATGCGTTTCAGCACATGATAATCGATACCCAACTCCTTGCATAAGGCCTGTTTGGCGGGTGTATGCCCATCTTCGTTAACGATGAAAATATCAGGTTTAACTTCAACAAGTTCTTTTTCAAAATCTATAATTCCCCAGCCGGTATTTACCATGCATTTTTTCACACAGGCCAGGGAATCAATCATGTATTTTCGCTCGTCCTGGGTGTTAACAGGGTAACGGCCCTTGAGATGGTGCACATTTTCATCGGCCCCAATGCTCACATACAAATCGCCGTAAGTGGCAGCTTCCTGCATAAATGCGATATGCCCGCTGTGAAGCATATCGAAGCAACCAGTTACAAATACTTTTCGATTCAAAGAACCGTTTATTTTTTTGATCTCCGTGTGAAATACCTCATCCATTGCCACCGGTAAAGTAACGGAATTAAACACCCTGCCCATAATTTCGACCAGGAATGAAAAATCGGCTCCCGGTATGGTTTCGAAATAAATAAAAAGATCAGAAGGGCTTCTGAATATTTTGAATGTCCTTAATCCATAGGTAGTACCCCAGAAACTGAAATCGCCAAACCAATCCACGGGCATGGTTTCGGGCATGCCAGCCGGTGCCGGAAGCGTGTATGCATGGCGCAGAATTTCTTCGCCGGGCTCCCGGTCAAAATCATAGCTGAACCACTTACTGAGCCCTGCCCACCATTCGTTATCCTTCCTGAAATCGAAAGGCTGCTGCATATTATCAGTAAGTTGCCACCATTGCCGCGTAACTTCGTCATTAGCCATGGCTTTCATGTCGGCATCAAAATCAGCTCCCGTATAAACCATGTGGCTGAACAGAATCCCCTGGTGCAGGAATATTGTATAATCGCTGATATTCGAACGGCTTATACATTCGAGCACAGCAGGAAAAGTGTGCTGATGTAGTATCTTATACTGCGTTTCGAATTCTTTCTTCAGCCCGATTATGCTTCCGAAAGTGGTTGTGGTTTTGGCGTTCATAATTAAAATTTGTGGTGCAATGGATTAATCCCTTGCTATCATTACAGTTACACATGAATATTTACACCTGTATCCTACTTTATCCTATTTACCTTGCTGTTTTAATCCCGATTATAGCTTGGTAATCCGGCAAACAAAACCTCCGCCAGGAGCCAGCTTAACCGGCAAAACGCTTTTGCTGGTAACTGTAAATGTTTTTACTGCATAGTCTTCGGCGCGGCGTTCAGCATTTATTCCATCTTCAAAAACCGTAACCTGGTAATTTCCATCTTCAAGAAAACTAAGCGGAATCTCAAAATTACGGGGCGAAAAATCTGTCATAGATCCGATAAACCACTCGTTATTATGTTTCCGGGCAACGGTAACATACCTGCTAACTGACGCATTGATGCATCGTGTATCGTCCCAGGTAACGGGCATTCCGGCAATAAACGAAAGGCATTCAGGCTCTTTCAGGTAATTGGTGGGGTTATCGCAAAGCATTTGGAGCGGGCTCTCGAAAACAACATATTTGGCCATTTCGTGGCAACGGGTTCCCATGCTCATGGGAGCGCTGTAATTGATGGTAAATGTTTTCTCGTTTTCGTTGTGCATGGCGCCGGGCGTATAGTCCATGGTACCGGCAAACATACGTGTGAAAGGGAGGGTACAGTCGTGTGCCGGGGTAATTTGTTTCGACCATTTTACATTTTCGAGTCCTTTCACTCCTTCGCGGGTAAGCGCATTGGGATAAGTGCGGCTAAGGCCTGTAGGTTTGTATGAGCCGTGAAAGTCGGCAAGCATGTGGTATTTGGCTGCTGTTACCGCAACCCGCTCATAAAAGTTGACCATCGCCTGATCGTCGCGGCACAGGAAATCAACTTTTACACCCACACAGCCCCACTTGCTGAATTTCTCGAAAGAAGATTCAAACTTTTCTTCCAGCGCGCGACCTGTCACCCAAAGGATTATACCCACATTTTTCGATTTTGCATATGCAAAAAGTGCATCCATATCCATATCCGGATTTATTTTTTCCAGGTCTTCCGGCTTCGACCAGCCTTCGTCGAAGATCACATATTCCAGTTTATTTTTGGACGCAAAATCAATATAATATTTGTACGTTTCGGTATTGATGCCTGCTTTAAAAGGCACGCCCGCAATATTCCAGTCGTTCCACCAATCCCAGGCAACTTTTCCCGGTTTAATCCACGAGGTTTCTTTTAGTTTGCAAGGGCTTCCAAGCCTGTAAGTGATATCATTTTCGAGCAGGCGGGCTTCATTTTCGGCCAATCCGAATGCACGCCAGGGAAACTCGCGGGTTCCCCTGGTACGGGCTATATAATTTTTACGGCTTTCAATACCATAATCACGATCGCCTTTTGGATTCATACGTTCAACTACTTTT
>CALCJE010000141.1 GCA_937965665.1 uncultured Bacteroidales bacterium | reverse complement strand
ACCCTGACGAAATTGTGATGATGAGCGGGCACCTCGATGCCTATGATGTTGCCACCGGTGGTGTGGATGATGGTTCGGGTGCCACCCCTACCATGGAAGCCGCAAGGCTGATCATGAAAGCGGGTGGTAAACCCAAGCGCACCATTATGGTTTGCCTCTGGGCTGGCGAAGAGTTCGGGCTGCTGGGCTCCACAAGCTGGGTAAAACGAAACAACGATAAATTACCCAAAATCTCGAACATGTTTAATCGCGACGGCGGGCCTACAGTGGCCAACAGCCTGAGTGTTCCGGACGCATGGCGCGAAGACATTGAAAAAATATGTGAACCGCTGAACCGGATCAATCCTGATTTTCCGTTTACCATCAAAAAACTCGAAGCTCGTCCAAAGCCAAAAGCCGCCTGGGGAACCGATAGCGGCCCGTTTGCCGTTCAGGGTGTGCCAACCATGACTTTCGGCACTGAGGATACCAAAGGCTACAACTTCAATTACGGCGAAATATGGCATACCGAACGCGATTTATACAACAAAAGCATTCCCGAATACCAGGAGCATACTTCAATAGTTACCGCCATTGTTGTGCTGGGTGTTGCCAACCTCGACCACCTGCTGACCAAGGATGTGTACTATGCGCCTGATAAAGTTGAAACCAAATAACCTGTTTATCTGCTCCCGGTTCGCCGGGCGATAGAAAAAACCCTTCGTGTATGTTATTCCGCGGAGGGTTTTTTTATTGCCGGTTTTGATGAGAGAAATACCTTTTTCGCGTTCCCCCGCTTTGGCAAAGAACTAAATTCTTATTTTCGCATTACCTTGTTTTGATAGTGTTGCGCATAGAAGATGTAGCATATAAATAGTACTGATCTCATATCTGAATTTTTGTACGATTAGCCAAACCGCGGTTCTGTAAATCAATAAAAAGATGGCTGAAATCCCCAATCCCGAGCTGAAACTGGCGTTCGATTTTGTTGAACAGACCAATATCAACCTGTTTCTGACCGGCAAGGCCGGGACCGGTAAAACTACTTTCCTGCGCAACCTCAGGGCGCTTTCGCCCAAGCGCATGATTGTGGTTGCCCCCACGGGTGTTGCTGCTATCAATGCGGGTGGAGTTACTATTCATTCGTTTTTCCAACTGCATTTCGGGCCTCATGTACCGGGGCAGGATGGACCGGAGGCCAGTTCGGGCGACCAGTTAAAAACGGCCCTCGACCGCGTGCAGCGTTTCAGCCGCGAAAAAATAAACATCATGCGCAGCCTCGACCTGCTGGTGATTGATGAAATAAGCATGGTACGGGCCGATTTACTCGATGCCATTGATGGAGTACTGCGTCGGTTCAAGGATCGGGACAAGCCGTTTGGTGGTGTTCAGTTGCTGATGATCGGCGACCTGCAACAGCTGGCGCCTGTGGCTAAGGATGATGAATGGGAACTCCTCAGGCCTTATTACGACACCATTTTCTTTTTTGGCAGCCGTGCCTTGCAGAAAACAAATTTCGCTACCCTCGAACTCAAACATATTTACCGGCAAAGTGATGATGTGTTTATCAGCCTGCTGAATAAAGTACGCGACAATAAAATTGACCTGGAGACCCTCAACAACCTGAATAAAAGGTATATCCCCAATTTTAACCCGGGCAACGACGAAGGCTACATAACACTTACCACACATAATTACCAGTCGCAGGCCATTAACGAAGCAAAACTGAAGAAGCTCAATACCACCCTCCACAGGTTTAAAGCCAGCATTGAAGGCGAATTTCCCGAGTACAGCTACCCCACGGAGCCTGAACTGATGCTGAAGGAAGGCGCACAGGTTATGTTTGTGAAAAACGACACTTCGCCAGTTAAGCTGTATTACAACGGGAAAATCGGCAGTATTACCCATATCGACGATGGTATTATCCACGTAAAGTGCGAAGGCGATTATTCCGACATCCCGGTTGATAAAGCCGAATGGGAGAATATAAAATACAGCATAAACCCCGAAACCAAAGAAATTACCGAAACACCGGTGGGCAAATTTATTCAATACCCGCTTAAGCTTGCCTGGGCCATTACCATTCATAAAAGCCAGGGGTTAACATTCGAAAAAGCCATTATCGATGCCAATGCTGCCTTTGCGCACGGACAGGTTTATGTGGCTTTAAGCCGATGCAAAACCTTTGAGGGCATGGTGCTCAGTTCAGCTATTTCGCAGGATTGCATTAAGAGCGACATGAGTGTGAAAGGCTTTTCAGAGCAGGCAGAGCAAAACCAGCCCGGCGAAAAAGAGCTGCTGGCTTCGCGCATTGCCTACCAGCAAATGCTGCTGGCCGAATTGCTCGATTTTTCGGTTATACAGCGCAGGTTTTTTCAATGCCAGAAATGGATCAAAGAAAACGCTAATGTATTGCTCCCTGCTTTAACTAATACTTTTATAGCAATGCATCAAGCCATCACCACCGAACTTATCGGAGTGTCGGATAAATTCAAGCCGCAGGTTGGTCAGTACCTCGTAAGTGAGCCTATGATTGAAGGCTACGACGTACTACAGGAGCGGATTAAAAAGGCCGCTGCTTATTTTGCCGAAAAAACCGATCTCCATATTTGCCAGGTGCTGGGGAATACTGAAATTGAAACCGATAACAAGGAAGTGCGCAAACAGCTGAGAGAAGCATTTGAAAACCTATACCTGGAAGCGTACATAAAAACAGCGTGTTTCAAGGCCTGCATGGATGGATTTACGGTAAAAAATTACCTGGCAGCAAAAGCCAGGGCTGCCATAGATAAAGTTCAGTTGAAACCGGAAACAAAACGTAAACTTAGTAGTGTTGAGGGTGGTACAACGCATTCGGTACTCTTGCAGGAACTGAAAAACTGGCGTGCTGCTATGGCCGAAGAAGGAGATAGGCTCTATATGGTGTTGCCGCAAAAAACAATGTACGACCTTGCCAAATATATGCCGGTAACGCTCAGGGAATTGAGAGGGATTAAAGGTATGGGCAAAAAGAAAATTGAAAAATACGGATCTGATCTCATCGGTATTATTCGCAACTACCTGCAGGTAAGTCACCTGGATAAATTGGAAGAGGAAGTGCCTGAAACAGATCCTGGTTTTGACGAAGATATCCCGGCACGGAAACCCAAAAAGGAAAAGGGTCAAACGCAGCGCCTGAGTTTTGAAATGTATCAGCAGGGAAAAACCATCGGAGAAATTGCCAGCGAGAGATCTTTGTCAGTAACCACCATCGAAAGCCACCTGGCAAGGTTTGTGGCTGCCGGTGATTTAAAGATTGAACAGTTTGTAACGGAAGAAAAACTCCGGATTATCTCAGCGTTTTTCCTGGAAACAGGCAGCAAATCCCTGACCGAAGCCCGCGAAGTATTGGGGGAGGAATATAGTTATGGCGAGCTGAGGATGGTGCTGAGTTATTTACAGGTGGGAGAAAAGGAGCAAGCCGATACTCCCCCCGGGTTTTATTTGTTGTGAGCAGGATGAAGCCGGCACCGGGTTAAATGGTCATTCACCATTCCGGCGGCTTGCATAAATGCGTAGCAAATGGTTGAGCCCACGAATTTAAATCCTCTTTTTATCAGATCCTTGCTCATGGCATCCGACTCGGCTGATTTGGCCGGAATTTCGCTGAGTTTGGTAAAATGATTGTATTTGGTTGTTCCCCCTGTAAATTGCCAGATGTATTTATCAAAAGTGCCGAACTCCGCCTGCACCCTGAGAAAAGCCTGTGCATTGGTTACTGTTGACCTGATTTTCAGCTGGTTCCGGATGATTCGGGAGTCGAGCATCAGTGCCTGTATTTTATCTTCGCCGTACTTCGAAATTTTAATCACATCAAAATTGTCGAAAGCTGCCCTGAAACCTTCGCGGCGGTGAAGGATAGTTTTCCAGCTCAATCCTGCTTGAAAAGCATCCAGAATCATAAATTCAAAAAGCTTTTGGTCATCGTGCAGGGGCACACCCCATTCATGGTCGTGGTATGCTATCATCAGCGGGTCATTCCCGGGCCAGTTACAGGTGTTGAGGGATTCCATGGGTGGTTGATTTTAGAATTATGATGCTGTGTGCTAAGTGCTATGTGCTCAGTACTGAGCAGGAAATGTTACTAATTAAAACGAATCAGATCTTGAGGCGCAATTATTCCTTTCTCAGTGATAAATCCAGTTATAAACCTTGCCGGTGTTACATCAAACGCCGGATTCAGCGCGTGCGAACCCGGTGATGCCAGGCGGATGTTACGCATTGTTCCATCTGCATCAGGACCTGAATAAAAAAGCACTTCGTCCTCTCTGCGCTCTTCAATCGGAATCATAGCGCCCTCTGTCAACGAGAAATCGATAGTCGAAAAAGGAACGGCAACATAAAAAGGGATTCCAAATTCCCTGGCTACAATGGCTTTCTCAAAAGTGCCTATTTTATTGGCGGTATCTCCGTTGGCAGCAATGCGGTCGGCACCGGTAATCACAAAATCAATCATTCCTTTACTCATCAGGTAAGCGCCGGCATTATCAGGAACTATTTTATGCTGAATTCCTTCATTTTGAAGTTCCCAGGCGGTGAGTCGTGCGCCCTGGTTGCGCGGACGGGTTTCGTCGGCATACACAAAAAAATCCTTGCCCTGCTCTTTGGCAATATACATGGGAGCCAGCGCACTTCCATAATCCACAAAACCCAGCCAGCCGGCATTGCAATGGGTTAATATACGGCTGCCGTTTTTTACCAGGCTGCTGCCATAATCGCCAATCTTTTTTGCGTCGGCAATATTTGCTTCAGCAAGTTTCTGCGCTTCGGCCACAGCGGCTTCGGGGCTATTCAAACCGGCTTCGTAAATCCTTTCGGTGGCATAAAACAGGTTGCGGGCTGTGGGGCGGGTGGCTTCGATTTCGAGCCTTGCCTTTTCCACAAAGACTTGATATCCTGATGAAAACAAGCCAAATTGCAGATCTGCCTCTACAAAAGCCTGCGCCATTGCAAACCCGGCTGCAGCACCAATTGCGCCAGCACCGCGTGTGATCATGGTAACAATGGCTTGACAGGTGTCAGAATAGGATTTTGCTTCGCAGATTTTAAAACTGAATGGTAAAGCATTCTGATCGATCATAAAAACTGATGATCCTGCCATCCAGATCGTGCGATAATGTTTGCCGTTAACCTGCATATGTCATAGCTTAGTGCTTGGTGCTTGGTGCTTAGTGTTTGGTGCTTAGAGCCTTGGATGCGTTAATCCGACTGCTTTATGAAGTTTTATTGCGATAGTAGTTGATAAATCCGGCTACTAATTTTTTACAGGTCTCTAAATGGTCCAAAGTTATTGTCAATTCTTCTTCACTCAAATATCCGATATCAAAGGAAAGGTATAATTGAGTTTCGAGTTCGTACAAGGATCCTTTTGATATATGAAGAAATTGTAATGTTTCTTTTTGGAAGTTTCTGGCAACACCTTCAGCAATATTTGAAGGGACAGATATTGCTGCTCTCCTGAGTTGGGATGTTAATGAATAGATTTCTTCTTTCGGGAATTTGCTTGTTAACATGTAAATCTGCTTTACAAGTTCACGACTGTGTTTCCAAACATCCAGGCTGGTATACGACTTGTTGTCTTTCATAATGGATTATTTTGGTTATTGAATATTTGTAATTCTCTGACAGTTACAAATATAATCCACAATTAACTAACAAAACCAAATCCCATGCACTGAGCACTGAGCACTGGGCACTCAGCACTCGGCACTCTTTAATGTTCCCATTGCCAGCCACGCCATCAATCCCATCCCTGTTTCGAGGCTTCGTTCATCGGCATCAAACTCAGGTGTGTGGAGGTTCCGGATGGTTTCCCACGAAGGATCTTTTACACCCAGGCGATAAAAACAAGCAGGAATAATATGTGAATAGTAGGCAAAATCTTCTGCTGTCATGCGCTGGTCGAGGTCGACTACATTTTCGGCTCCCAGGTATTGCTGTGCCAGCGCTTTCGCCTGGGCCGTTGCCTGGTCGTCGTTTACCAGGAACGGATACCCGTGATCGATAAAAACCTCGCACGATCCACCCATACTTTCAGCAATTCCGCTGGCCAACTTAGTAATTTTTTCATGCGCTTTGGCCCGCCACACTTCGTCGAAGGTGCGGAAAGTGCCGTCAATTTTAACTTCCGAAGGAATAATATTGGTGCGGCCATCGGCAATAAACCGGCCGAACGAAAGTACCGTGGGGATGCCCGGAGGCGCCATGCGACTTACTACCTGCTGAAGTGCAACAATGATATGCGATGCCATTAAAACCGTATCGGTATTCAGTTCAGGCGTGGCTGCATGACCGCCACGTCCTTTCACGGTAAGGTAAATCTCATCGGTGGAAGCCATGTAACGGCCCGGTTTAAAACCTACTTTCCCGGCTTCGAGTGTTGGCAGCACATGTTGACCGATAATCCGCTCGGGAACCGGGTTTTTCAGCACCCCATCATTAATCATTGCCAATGCGCCGCCGGGGAATTTTTCTTCCGAAGGTTGAAAAATAAGCCGGATTGTTCCTTCGAATTCATCGCGCAACTCATTCAGTATTTTTGAAGCTCCCAGCAGCGAAGCCATATGCACATCATGGCCACAGGCATGCATTACCCCCGGG
>CALCJE010000140.1 GCA_937965665.1 uncultured Bacteroidales bacterium | reverse complement strand
ATCAATATTGGGAGAGGTGAAATTGTTGGTTTGCTGGGGCCAAACGGTGCGGGCAAATCCACCCTGATGAAAATACTCACCGGGTACATCCCCCCTACCGCAGGTTCGGCAATCATCAGCGGCTACGATGTATCGCTGAAAGCAGAAGAAGTAAAAAAGATTGTGGGCTACCTGCCCGAACACAACCCTTTGTACCTCGAAATGTACATCAAAGAATACCTCGAATTTATTGCCGGTATTCATAAACTGGGAAATAAATCGCGGCAGCGCATTCGCGAAATCATTGAAATTACGGGCTTAGGCCCCGAGCAAAATAAAAAAATCGGATTACTCTCCAAGGGCTACCGTCAACGGGTCGGACTGGCACAGGCGCTTATTCATAACCCTGAAATACTGATACTTGATGAACCCACTTCAGGCCTCGACCCTAACCAGCTGATTGAAATACGCGATGTGATAAAAGGAATCGGGAAAGAAAAGACCGTGATCCTTTCGACCCACATCATGCAGGAAGTTGAAGCTGTTTGTAACCGCGCAATCATCATTAACAAGGGTAAAATTGTTGCCGATGGCCCTACTGATGGCCTTTCGGAACTAAAATCGCAGGATGTTATCAGTGTGGAATTTGAAACTCCTGTTTCTGAAAAATTACTTCAGGGCATAGACGGTGTGGGAAAAGTGATAAAAATAACTGAGCGGAGCTGGAAACTGGAAGCAAAACCCGGAGTTGATATCAGGCCTGGCATTAATAAATTTGCCGTCGAAAACAATCTCACGCTGCTTTCGCTGCACCGCGAAGAGTATAAACTGGAGCAGGTATTCAGGGAACTGACTACCCGCAAAGGCTAACAGCGAAAGCTTGAGCAAAAGAGCATAAATAGAGTTCCCTTAACGCTTCTTTCGGACCAGGTAATCAATACTCCATTTACCGGGGCCTATAAAAAAGAAGGCTGCAAAAATCAGCAGAAAGAGGAAAGCGTGCTCACCCTCACCGGAAATCTGCCCGTGGTGCGATCCGAACGCAGCTACTGCCATGGTAATCATCAGCGGAATTACCGTAAATCTGGTAAAAAGCCCTATGGCAAGAAATAACCCTCCGAAAAATTCGGATCCTTTCGCCAAATAGGCCATTAGAACCGGAAATGGCAGGCCTAATTCATCGTGAAGCGATGCGCCCATTCCCTTCATTATTTCTGTATCGAATACTATCCGTCCGTGAAGTAAAATCAGAACTCCGGCAAATACACGGATCAGGACAAGTGCATTGAGCCCGAAAGGTTTTACTGACGCTATTTTTTTGAACATGCTTTTACGGTTTTAAAAACCGAAAACAACATAGATGGATATTATGTTTAGTTATTCGCCACAATTCCGGCAAATATCAATCTGAGTTCGATCAGTGAGTACTGTTTTCCGAAAGGAAGCAGAAAGCTGATTTTTCCATGCGGTTTTAAGCGAATCTTCCAACAGGTTACCGGTTTGGTGATCCGCATTTTTATCATAACAGCAGGGAACAACTTTTCCATCCCAGGTAACCACAATAGAACTCCAGATGCGGTGGCAACGATTCCTGATTTTTTTAGCCATTACCCAGGTTCCATCCGGGAGTTGCCGGTACCGCGATTTCGATTTCAGGGTTGGTATAACTGAAAACGCCTTATCAAAGTTATAGACCTGGGCCGTTTTAAACGAAAATTTATCGACGCCTGCATTGCGGGCAAATTCACCAACCTGGCCCAGCTGGTGCTCGTTATGACGCATTACCAGGAATTGCAGTTCAATGAACGGAGCTTTAGATTTAAGGGCTTTTCGTGCAGCTATCAGCCGGTGAATACCTTCCACCACTGTTTGAAAATTGCCGTTCACACGATATTTTTCATAGGTTTCCTGGTCGAGGCCATCGAGTGAGATAACCAGGTGGCTAAGGCCACTTTTAATAATTTCGTTTACATTATTTTGGGTCAGGAAATGCCCGTTGGTGGAAGAAGCAACAAATATATTTTGTTTACGGGCCAGCTTCACCATTTCGCTAAAACGGGGGTTCAACATGGGTTCGCCCTGGAAATAGAGGGTTAAGTGGAGCAGGTGTGGCGAGAGTTTTTGAAGTACCTGGCTGTAGACGTCCATATTCATGCTCCCTTTATCGCGCGAAAGCGATTGCATGCCGGTGGGGCATTCGGGACAACGAAGGTTGCAGGATGTTGTGGGTTCAATTGAAGCTGCCCAGGGTTTACCAAGTACCACCGGTTTACGGATGAGCCTGCTTATTACAAAACCGGATTCGACCAAAAGCAGGTTGAAGAACCTGCGAAGGTTTAGCGAACCAAACAATTGCAAATAATACCGGGAGCGTTGCAGGCGGGCCACGTCAGTCGATTTTGGCGGTGAGCTTTTGTACCACCCTGAATTGCTGTAAGAATTCTTTG
>CALCJE010000139.1 GCA_937965665.1 uncultured Bacteroidales bacterium | reverse complement strand
TTTTCAACAATATAATCAATTCTTGGAATTGTGGTAATTTTACGGATGAGCAAATAACTTTATGAACTGAAAGACATATCATATCATAGTAAAATAATTCTTTTCATTTGGTATTTATAATCGTTAACAAATTAGATTTATCATTGTTTTAATAATGTGATTTTGAAGTTGTACTCACAATAAATAATTGATTTGAAGCAGTATAAGCTGCATCCCGATAAAGAAAGAGTTGTTAAAATTGTAAGATACAGGAAAAAGTGCAGAAGGTTTTTGCGAATTACTAAAGTTGAAGCTTAACAATTAATTAAAAACAAATTGTGTTTATGGAAATTAATGAAATAATTGCTAAAATTAATGAAATCTTTATTGATTTATTTAATGATAAAAGCATACATCTGAATGAGAACAGTGACACTTCTACCGTTGAAGCCTGGGATTCGTTAAATCATATTCAGGTTATCACGTCAATTGAAAAACATTTTGGCATTCGTTTCGACTTAAATGATCTTCTGAACTTTCAGAATATTGGCGATCTGAGTAGAGGCGTTCAAAGTAAGCTAAATAATAATTAGTTTAAAGGTTGCAACTATTCGGTTTATAAATTGTTCAAATTTTAGTTTTTTTAACTGGTAAGCAGATGATTTCTACGTCAATACCTTATTTCATTTTTACAGCTATTACGCTTTTAGTATTTTACATTTCACCTGTAAAATTCAGAACTGCTGTTCTTGTACTGGCCAGTTTGTTTTTCTATATGTATGTTAAACCTTCGTATGGGTTACTGATACTAACTTTAATTTTATGCAACTATTATCTTGGACTTAAAATAGGGGACACAAGTGATAAAAAGTTTAAAAAGAACTTAATGCACTTTAGCCTGTTTATCAATTTGGGAATCCTGATTTACTTTAAATACTGGGATTTCTTTCTTGATAATACGCTGTTAATTTTTAGATCTAATGCTTTTTTAAATAGCCTTATATTAACAGAAATAATTCTGCCCATTGGCCTTTCTTATTATATTTTCCAACTCATTGGCTATATACTCGATATTTATCGAGGCTCGGTAAAACCCGAAAAAGACTTTACAAAATTTAGTTTATTTATTCTGTTTTTCCCAAAGTTATTTGTAGGACCTATTGAGCGTGCTAAAAGGCTGTTGCCTCAATTGGTATTAGATAATGGATTCCAAAAGGATAATTTTGTTGAGGGAGGACGATTTATTGCCTGGGGACTTTTTAAAAAGCTTGTCGTTGCAGATCGGATTGCTATTTATGTGGATACAGTTTACTCAAATATGTCACATCATAACAGTACTACTTTTTATGTTGCTACTTTGTTATATCCATTCCAGGTTTATGCTGACTTTTCGGGATACACGGATATTGCCATTGGTACGGCTAAATTGTTTGGTATTGACCTGATGGATAATTTCAGACGTCCCTTGCTGGCAAGAAATGTATCGGATTTCTGGCGTCGTTGGCATATTTCTCTTTCTTCGTGGGTTAACGATTATATTTATAATCCAATCGTGTACAAAAGACGAGACTGGGGAAATTGGGGAGTTGCATTTGCATTATTGATAAGCTTTGTTGTAATCGGGGTTTGGCATGGCGCTTCCTGGAATTTTGTAATCTTCGGCGTCCTTCAAGCTGCTGCACTTATCTACGAAGTTGTTACGCGAAACCTGAGGCGAAGTATATCGAAAAAGACACCTGAGATTTTGTACAACAGTGTAAGTATCGCATTAACATTCCTGTTTTTTGCATTTTCATTAATTGTTTTCAGGACCACAGATTGGCGCGATGCTTCAGCTATGGTTAAAGTAGTTCAGTCAGGTAGTGGGAAATTATTCATTGATCAGCCGTCAACAATATTAAATATACTGATTGGCATCATTGTAATTATGTTTGTTGATATCGTTCGTGAATACAAGCTGTGGAGCAAAATACTGATGGATGAAAAAAAATGGATACTTCATCATATTGGTTATGCGCTGGTTATAATATATATACTTATGGCAGGTGTTTTTGATGGCGGACAATTTATATACTTTGCATTTTAATAAAATCTATGATGAAAAATATTTTTGTGAGCAAAATCCGGAAAAGTTCGTCCCTCAATTTTATAGCTAAAATATTGATATTTGTCGTTATTGTATTTGCTCTCGATTTCTGTATCGGAAGCTGTTTGCGGTTTTTCTATTTCAGGCAGCAAAATGGATTTCTTTTTCGGACTACTTATGCAATTGAAAAGACAAGAGCAGATCTGCTGATATTTGGTTCATCAAAAGCCAATCATCAATATGCTCCAGAAATTTTTGGAAATAAGATGGGCTTATCATATTATAATGCTGGAAGGGACGGATGCTCTATTTTTTATCATTATGCTGTACTAAAGTCGGTTTTAAAAAGATATACGCCCAAAGTTATCATTCTCGATATCAGCCGTGACTTCGAGAAAAGCCAGGATAGTTACGACAGGCTTTCAATTTTACTACCCTATTACAAAGATCATCCAGAAATGAGATCGATCATTGAGATGAAAAGTCCCTATGAGAAATTCAAATTTGTTTCAAAAATCTATCCCTATAACTCTTTACTTTTCTCAATTATAGCCGGGAATTCAAATCTTAATAAAACCCGATATACTGATCATGACGGGTACGTTCCGTTGACTAAGATCTGGAACGGTAAACTTAACGTTATAAATGAACCTGTAAATTATAAGCTCGATAGTACTAAAATTTTGATCTATGAGTCTTTTATAGAAGATTGTTTGAAAGCAGGTGTCAGATTATTTGTTGTTAGTTCACCTGATTATGTAAAATACAATTATCAGGAGAAATCTAATATTGTTGCCGAGCAGTTTGCTAAAAAGCATAATATTAGGTTTTTAAACTATTCAAACAATGAAGTGTTTCTGAATAATTCAAAATATTTTGCCGATGGATCTCATTTAAATGATTATGGAGCAAAGATTTTTTCCAGACTTATAATAGACGACATCGAAAAAGATTCAACCATAAATAATGAGAACAACAAAGAAGCTGTGCCTGAATGACAATGAATGATATGCATTCACTGATCATTGAATAATACTGTATCTTCAATATCTGGTAGATATAAATAATTGGAGATGAACATTTTGTAAACAAACCTGTCTGATAGAGATTAATAAAAACACAAAATCATGGGAAATATAAGTAGCAAACTTTTTTCGAAGGATGTCCTTGTGATCGAAAACATTGATAGCGAGGTAGATAGAATAATTCAACAACTGAGGAATGATATGCAGCATGTTCTAAAACGTAAAGGTGCTGTTGTCGGAATCAGTGGTGGCATCGACTCCTCAGTATCATTAGCCCTGGCAGTAAAAGCCTTTGGTGCTGATAAAGTGCTAGGCGTTATGTTGCCCGAAAAAGATTCGAGTAAAGAAAGCAAGGATTTAGCTCTAAAATTAGCTGAAAAATTTGGAGTTCAGACACTCGAAGAGGATATAACGGGTGCCCTTGAAGGTTTTGGTTGCTATAAACGCAGGGATGAAGCTGTAAGTGCAGTATTTCCTGAATATACGCCCGATGAATACAAGATGAAGATTACTTTAAATCAGGGTGGAATCAGCCATAATCTGCCTCCATTATTTATACTCACCATCATTGACAAAGCGGGTGAGAGTAAGAGCAAAATTATTCCTGTTAAAGAATATTTACAGATAGTAGCAGCATCTAATTTCAAACAACGTTGTCGCATGTCGATGCTGTATTTTCATGCTGAAAGACTTCATTATGCGGTAATTGGTACTCCGAACAAACATGAGGTTGAGCAGGGCTTTTTTGTAAAATATGGCGATGGAGGAGCAGATGTAATGCCTATTGCGCATTTATATAAAACGCAGGTTTACCAGGTAGCCCAACATCTCGGAATTCCTGATGAAATTATCAGGCGAACACCTACTACTGATACCTATAGTGCTGAGCAAACCCAGCAGGAATTCTTTTACCAGCTGCCTTTCGATAAAATGGATCTGTTGTGGTATGCATTCGAGAATAATTATGATATTGATTCTGTTGCTGCTACAATGTCGCTAACAACTGATGATATCCAGAATATTTATACAAATTTTGCTCGAAAACACCGTACAACGGAATATTTGCGTGCAACTCCCATTTTTTACAAAACAGTTTAGCCTGGTCTGATATGAATGTCTTCGATTATCTCTTTGAGCAGTCCGGGTCACTGGATAAGGATTTTGTGTTGGGTACACATCATCATATTTCGTTCGCAAAACTGCACGAATTGTGTACTAAAGTCTCAGCCAACTTAAATTCATTGTTGGGAGAAAACAGGCAAATTATCATTCTGAGCGAAAATTCAATCTTTCAAATAATAGCATACCTGGCAATACTCAAATCCGGGAATATTGCCATCCCGCTGAATCCTGTCATAGAAGATGAAAATCTCAGACAAATATTAGGAAAAACTGATGTAAGCAACGCATTTGTCAGCAAAAGATATAAAGAAAAATTCAGCAACTTTGGGTTCAATATCCTTGATGATGAATTCATAAATACTGCGGAAACACTGGATGATATTCATGAAGAGGAAATAAGTGACTTTGATGGCAACAGGTTAGCGGAGATTATTTTTACTTCCGGGTCAACCGGGGAGCAGAAGGGTGTACTTATAACCCATAAAAACATCATCGCAAATACAGGTTCAATCATTGAGTATCTTAAACTTACCCAGGCAGATACGATTGAGGTGGTTTTACCTTTCTATTATTGTTATGGATTATCGTTGTTACATACCCATCTCAAAGTGGGCGGATCAATCGTTATGAATAACAATTTCATATTTATCGGATCTGTTTTAAATGATATCAATAAATATAAATGCACGGGATTTGCAGGCGTTCCAAGCCATTACCAGATTCTGCTGAGGAAAACCCGTGATTTCAAAACGAGCAGTTTCCCGACACTCCGCTATGTAACCCAGGCAGGAGGAAAGTTGCATGTTGCTTTTATCCGTGAGTTTGTTGAAACATTTCCTGACATTGATTTTTTCGTGATGTATGGGCAAACCGAAGCTACTGCCAGGCTTTCGTACCTTCCACCTGACAAACTATCCACAAAGGTCGGTTCTATCGGTAAAGGAATTCCGGGAGTGACTCTGCGGGTGGTTGACGAACATGGCGAGCCAGTTAAGCCAGGAGAAACAGGCGAAATTATTGCCAAAGGCGACAATATCATGCAGGGATACCTGAATGAGCCTGATGATACTGCAAAAGCCATTAGAAACGGCTGGCTGTACACCGGTGATCTTGCCACGGTAGATGAAGATGGTTTTATATTCATCCAGAGCCGGAAGAAGGAAATCATCAAAGTCGGAGGTGTACGAATAAGCCCCCAGGAGATAGAAGAAGTTATTGTCACCTATCCCGGTGTAATTGCCTGTTCAATCGAGGCTATTCCCGATGAATTGTTGGGTGAAGCAATCAAAGCGACTCTTTTCATTAATGAGCTTGATCGGGAGATACTTTCGGAAGATACAATCAGGAAATATTGTGCATCAAGGCTTTCGATGAATAAAATGCCTAAAATCATCGCCTTCGAGACTACATTGCCTTTCAATGCATCAGGCAAAAAAGTTAAGAAAATCTGAAATGATTTTTTTACTGAGATTGTAATCAGAAGCATTTGGTGATGTTTGTAGGAAGAATCATACCAATAAAGACTTCTTTAAAACATCCTTAAAAACAATCAAATCAGCAGTTCATCTATGTTATACTATCTGGTTCTTTATCTAGGTTTCCTGTCGGTAGTTGCGTCAATATTTTACCTGGCCAGTTTCAGGTACAGGTCTTTCATATTATTTGCCGCCAGCTTAGGGTTCATTGCATTTATTTCCCGGGAAGTAGCTCTTTATGCGCTGCTTTTCTCAACGATAAATTATTTTTGGGGAATCCTGATTGAGAAAAGCAGGCCGAATGAAGTGCTGCGCCGGAAAATTTTCTGGACTGCCATTGTGCTGGATTTGGCTTTTTTGTCTTTTTTTAAATACTTCATCATATTCAAAACCGGAATTGATGCATTTCTATCTTTGTTTTCGGTCAGTTCGCCCTGGTCTGTAAACGGGATTCTGATCCCGTTGGGGATTTCGTACTATACTTTCCAGGCGTTAGGTTATATCATCAGGGTAAACAGGGGAAGTGATAAACCGGAAACGGATTATCTTAAGTTTGTTACTTTTCTGCTCTTTTTCCCAAAATTCTTTTCCGGTCCGGTCGAAAGGTCTAATCATTTTTTCCCCCAACTGAAAAGTATGGGCGATTTTAAGAAATCCAATATTTATGAAGGTGTGAGGTTATTTTTGTGGGGAGCATTCAAAAAGATCGCAATTGCATCCGTTTTATATTTGCCTGTTCGTCAAATGTATTATGATGTTTACAGCTTTACCGGGGTTTCACTTATCATAGTCTTCTTCTTGCAGACAATTTATATCTACATGGAATTTTCGGGCTATACAGATATGGCGCTTGGTTCAGCTAAAATATTGGGAATTAATCTTATCGATAATTTTAATCGCCCGTTTTTAGCCCGTAATATTTCTGATTACTGGCGTCGCTGGCATATATCATTATCATCGTGGTGCACTGATTTTATTTACAATCCATTTATAGTGAAATACAGAAAATATGGCGACCTTACTGTTATCGCCGGGGTGTTTTTAACTTTTTTTGTTATCGGGATATGGCATGCGGCAAACTGGACCTTCGTTTTTCTTGGCATATTGCAGGGAATTGCAATTGTGTATGAATATTATACAAAGAAATACAGGCTAAAGGTTGCATCGGGTTATTCGAAGAGTATGGTAAATGCAATAAGCAGGATCATTGTTTTCGTATTTGTCAGCGTTTCGATGGTGTTCTTTTTCTCTCCTTCAATTTCAGATTCCTGGTATATATTCAGTCACCTCTTTAATTTTAGCACAGTTTCAGCAACTTCCTCATTGATTATACCAAACAAAATAGTCTTCGGACTTTCGTTGCTGTTTTTCATACTGATCTTTATTGCCGAAATGTTTAATGAAAAAGGGAAAAACATGTTGTCAGTCTTCCTAAGCCAGCCTCTCTGGCTGCAATGGATAGGATATGTTGGATTGATAGCTGCAATATGGTTCGCAAATTACACTCATCCTGAATTGCTTCCGTTTGAGTATATGAAGTTTTGATTATGTTAGTATTGTAAAAAAGCTTCTCTGTGTTCTTTGATTTTTTGATTTTATGTATTTAACCAATTGCTGAAATGATTGTTATTCAATCGAATCAGGTGTTGAGTGCGCTTCTGGCAAAGCTGAATGCTGATTCCAGAATAACATCTTGTGTTCAGTGAAAAACAAAACAACCACAAAAAACATTCAATATGAAGCTTTTACGTTCCGTAAGCATTTTGGTTTCAGCCATCATCTCAATATTGTTCATGGTGCAATGCTCAGGTCATAAATCTGATAAGGCTGGTGAAGTTAAAATTTTATTTCTTCACCACAGTACAGGCTATAATATCTGGAAAGGCGACACAAAAACGCTCGAAGTTAAAGGAATTAAAATTGGTGAAGATTACGCAGTGCCAAAGTGGTTTAAAAACTATAATAAGTCCAACGGGACCTCATATACCATTACAGAACAGATATTCCCCAAGATGGAACCTTATGGTTGGGAAAATTATCCATACGACTATTATAATATCTGGGTTAAGAATGCCGGAGATAAGGCTTATATGAATGAACCAACGTTAGAAATGCTCACCAAGGATTATAACGTGATTATTTTCAAGCATTGTTACCCGGTTTCGGGGTTAATTTCTGATTCAGCTAATACTGATATAAATTCATCCAAAAAAACGATTGAAAATTATAAACTTCAATACATGGCGTTAAAGCAGAAAATGCTGCAGTTCCCAGGTACAAAGTTTATAGTCTGGACCGGAGCTGTGATGGTTAAATCCCGATTATCGGAATCTAATGCCAAACTTGCTAAAGAGTTTACGAATTGGCTCCGGACAACCTGGGATACCGAAAATGATAATGTCTTTTTATGGGATTTTTACGAATTAGAAACTGAAGGAGATTTGTATTTAAAACCTGAATATGCAACCGCCCCTGATAATTCGCACCCGAATGAAGTTTTTGCTCAAAAAGTAGCTCCTTTGTTCTGTCAAAGGATAGTTGATGTTATCGATAATAATGGTTCTAAAACCCTCTTAACCGGTAAATATAAATAGAGGACAATCTGAATGTTTTGATTAAAAGCGAAATCCACAATCCAGCGTCGCCAAATCATGCAGGTTTTATATCCTTTATTTAATCAACAGCCGATATAAAACATTGTTAGTTAATTAGTTAGTGTAAAATAAATAATCACAAAAAAACAATACAAATTTTATGGAAAACGTAGTTGAGGTTAAAGAAAAAATAAGGCAATTTATCATTGAAACAACATTTGCCCCAGCAGAACAAGTGAAGGATGAAACTTTGATTTTCAGTGAAGGTATTTTCGATTCCATGGGGTTTATTTCCCTGATAAATTTCATTGAAGAAACATTTGCAATAAAAGCAAAGGATTCGGAATTACTTGAGGATAACTTCGAGTCAATCGATGCCATCAGCAGATTTGTAGAAAGTAAACTTAATTAGTTTTTCCATGTGTGGGATTGCGGGATTATTCAATTATGAATCATCGGGCGAGTATTCGTATGAGTACAACCTGAAGCGGATGCTTTCTGCTATTAACTATAGAGGGCCGGATGAATCGGGTATCTATCTCGGTAATCAGGTCGGACTTGGTAGTGTCAGGCTAAGTATTGTTGATCTTTCAACAGGCCAGCAACCTTTATCGGATGAATCTGGTAATTACTGGATTGTGTACAATGGCGAAGTTTTTAACTACCCAGAGTTGCGAGAGTTGCTTGAAAATAAAGGTGTTAGGTTCAAAACCACCAGTGATACAGAAGTGGTTGTGCAAATGTACGCATTGTATGGAGCTGACTGTCTTAAATATTTCAACGGGCAGTTCGCATTCTGTATTTGGGATAAGAAAAAGGAAGAGCTCTTTCTGGCTCGCGATAGGGTAGGGATAAGACCTCTGTTTTATTGGTTACAAAACGGCTCATTCGCTTTCTGTTCTGAAATAAAAGGCATATTCACTCTCGATAAAGTTGAGAGAGCGCTCGACTATGAAAGCCTTGAGCAGATTTTTACTTTCTGGACCACCATAACACCGGCTACTCCATTCAAGGGAATTAGTGAACTTCCACCCGGTCACCACATGTTGGTAAAAAAAGGAAATATTAAGGTTGAGCAATATTGGAGAATGGATTTCTCTAAAGAACCCGATACCGGTTCAAATCATTTTGCGCAGAAAGTGGATGAGTTTGAGGACCTGTTGAAAGATGCAGTTCGTATACGCCTCAGGGCTGATGTGCCTGTGGGTGCTTACCTCAGCGGCGGTCTCGATTCGAGTGTGACAACTGCACTCATTCATGAAATTGATCCTGGCGTTTTGAATACTTTTTCAATCGGATTTAAAGATAAAGCTTTTGATGAAACTGCCTATCAGCTCGAGTGCTCCAGGTATTTTGATACCAATCACTCGGCAATTGAGTGTACGGCTGATGATATCGCAAACCAATTCGAAAAGACAATCTGGCATACTGAATATCCGGTTCTGAGAACTTCGCCTACACCCATGTACCTGCTCTCGAAAAAAGTAAGAGAAGCCAATATTAAAGTGGTAATTACAGGCGAAGGTGCTGATGAGATGTTGGCAGGTTATAATATTTTTAAAGAAGCCAAGATCAGAAGATTTTGGGCTAATGAGCCTCATTCAACTTCCAGGCCAAAACTTTTATCTAAGTTATATCCTTACCTTCCGATGATGAAGGATTCAAACATTATGGCATTAAAAATGTTTTTCGGATATAAGTTAGATGAAACAAGTGACCCTTTGTATTCTCATATTTTGCGGTGGCACAACACTTCAAGGATCAGGACTTATTTTTCGAAAGAATTATCATCTGCTCTAACAGACTTTAACCCCCTGGCAAAAATTTACTCGAACCTGCCTGCCGATTTTGAGTCATGGAGCCATCTTGCACAATCACAGTATCTTGAGTCAACAATCTTCATGTCGGGGTACCTGTTGTCATCGCAAGGTGATAGAATGGCAATGGGTAATTCCGTTGAAGGCAGATATCCTTTTCTTGATTACCGGGTGATAGAATACTGTTCAAAGTTACCTGATCGGTTTAAACTAAATTGCCTGAATGAGAAATTTCTCCTGAAGAAAATGAGTACGGGCAAAATTCCTGAAATGATAACCAAACGCCCTAAACAAGCTTACCGTGCGCCCATTGCAAGTAGCTTTTTCAATGCAACTGCCCCTTCGTATGTTGAGAATTTATTGTCAGAGGAATCAATAAATGAATTTGGGGTATTTGATCCGGTTAAGGTAAATTCGTTAATAGCCAAAATCAAATACAATGAAAATGTATCTGAAATTGATCAAATGGCAATTTCCGGGATACTCTCTACACAAATTCTTCATAAATTATTTATCAAGGAGCCAATTCATACAGATACAAGGGTGCTCCATAATTTGAGAATAGTTAAGGACGCATGAAAGCATCTTTAATTGTATCAGGCAGTTTCGTCTGAAAAGTTGTTGGTACAAGCTAATTCCTGTGATTATTAAATAATTAATTCTGTTTTCCTGAAAAATATCAGGCTGCAATCCTAGAAAAATATTTTTAATTTTTCTGTTGTACAGAATATATTAAAAGAAAGGCTGGAAAGTGTTAATTCACTTTCCAGCCTTTCTTTTTTAACTTAGCTAAAATTTATTGTTGTACTATAACTTTTCTTCTGATGTCCTGTCCATTTAAACTGATGCGTGTAATATATGCACCAGGTTTTTGGTTTTCGAGGTTTACACTGAGTTTATTTTGATTTTCTGTTTTACCTGAATAAACCACTTGCCCATTCATATTCAGAATGCTGACTTTAATAGGTTGGTTCATCACTTTGCCAAAATCAATGTTTAAAACATCCGAGGTTGGATTTGGGTAGATATTAACATCACTGTCACTTAGAAGCCCTTCAATTTGAGTAATCTCACCTGTAGCCTGATCAATAGATATAGTAACAAATGATAAGGTTGATAACGAGTTAGGCCCATCATCCTGTGCGCTAACCATTAATGTTGTAAGTGGATTACTGCTTTTATAATATTTAATAGAATCCGCCAAACTCAGTTGACCTGTTACTGAGTCAAGTGTAAAAGTCTGAGTTTCATTTCCACTTTTGATCTTATATTTTATTTTTTGTCCGTAGTCGGGATCTGAAGCTTTAAGGTATCCGACTGAAGTGCCGGGTTTTGAGTTTTTTGATACACTTAAAGCCTGGTTGTCCATAATAGGAGGCTCATTCACATCTATAAGTGAGATAGAAATATTTGCCTGGCTGCTCAGGGATCCAGTTCCATTATCCTGAACTTTAATTTTCATAGTAAAGGACGGCTGTGTTTCAAAGTTTAATGCAGCAGAACTGGCAACCGTTAATACTCCAGTGGTTGCATTGATTGTAAATGCATTGTTTGTGTTTCCTGATACGATTGAAAAAGTTTTAACTTGCATAGCATCAGCATCAGTAGCAATAACGTTACCAACAACGGTTCCGGAAATCGAATTTTCAGGAACAGAAAAAGTCTGATTTGCGATCACAGGTGCTTCATTTACATCTATAACAGAAATTGAAACAGAAGCCTGGTTACTCATATTTCCGGTTCCATTATCCTCAACTTTCACAGTGAGGTTATATACAGGGTTTGATTCGAAATCAAGACCAGCCGGATTGGCAACACTGATTATACCCGACGAAGCATTTATTGCAAAAGTGTTGTTTGTGTTTCCTGAAAGTATGGAGAAAATTTTACTTTGACCTGCATCAGGATCTGTTGCAATTATATTACCAACAACCGTTCCGGCAGCTGAATTTTCTGCAATTGAAAACGATTGGCTACTGATAACCGGTGATTCGTTTACATCACTAAGCAAGATTGTAATTGTAGCCTGGCTGCTCAAATTGCCTACACCATTATCCTGCACTTTTACAATTAAAGAAAACGTCGGATTGGTCTCGAAATTTAAAGCTGCTGAATTAGAAACTGACAAAACCCCGGTAGCTGAATTTATTGAAAAAGCATTGTTCAGATTACCTGATAGTATTGAAAAAGTTTTAGTTTGATCAGCATCATTGTCCGAAGCCAGTACAGTTTCAACTATTGCTCCATTAGGTGTATTCTCAGCAATAGAGAAGGATTGATTATTTATTACCGGGGCCTGATTAACATCGGTAAATGAAACTATAACATTAGCCTGGCTGCTTAAGTTTCCAGAGCCATTATCCTGAACCTGGACAACAAAATTAACCGCCAAAACTGACTTTGATTTAAGCACTGTTAAATTAGATACCGTGATCTCACCTGTTGTAGAATTAATTGCAAATCCGCCATCAGAATTTCCTGAGATTATGGAATATACAAGTGATTGTCCAGCATTTGGATCGGTGGCTTTTACCTGGCCTACCGATGTGCCTGTGGGCGCATTCTGACTAACTGAGAATGACTGGTCGCTGATCACAGGCGGCTGGTTGATTCCAGGTGTTATACTTATTGTAATTGTGGCTGTTTGTGATAACCCAGGTATTCCATTATCAATAACCTTGACACCAAGTGAAAAAGTAGGATTGACATAAAAATTCAACGCAGCAGAACTGGCAACGGTTATTGCCCCTGTTGAAGCGTTGATGGCAAAGGCACTATTTGTGTTGCCCGAAACGATGGAAAAGGTTTTGGTTTGACCTGCGTCGGGATCGGTGGCAACTACAGTGCCAACCAGTGTACCGTTAGCGCTATTTTCAGCCACTGAGAAGGACTGATTGCTGATAACAGGTAATTCGTTTACTTCGGTTAGAGAAATGGTAACAGTGGCCTGGCTGCTGAGAGCAGGGGAGCCGTTATCCAGAACTTTTATCACAAGTGAAAAAGTTGGGTTTGATTCGAAATTCAACGCAGCAGAACTGGCAACGGTTATTGCCCCTGTTGAAGCGTTGATGGCAAAGGCACTATTTGTGTTGCCCGAAACGATGGAAAAGGTTTTGGTTTGTCCTGCATCTGGATCGGTGGCAACTACAGAGCCAACCAGTGTACCGTTAGCGCTATTTTCAGCCACTGAGAACGACTGGTTACTGATAACGGGTAATTCGTTTACATCGGTCAGCGAGATGGTAACAGTGGCCTGGCTGCTGAGTGCAGGGGAACCATTATCCTGAACTTTTATCACCAGTGAAAAAGTTGGGTTTGATTCGAAATTCAACGCAGCAGAACTGGCAACGGTTATTGCTCCTGTTGAAGCGTTGATGGCAAAAGCACTATTTGTGTTGCCCGAAACGATGGAAAAGGTTTTGGTTTGACCTGC
>CALCJE010000138.1 GCA_937965665.1 uncultured Bacteroidales bacterium | reverse complement strand
AATGGACTATTCCGGTTGTGCAGATTACTGATTATCCCCGTTTTGGCTGGCGTGGACTGATGTTTGATGTTAGCCGCCATTTCTTTACCAAAGAGGATGTGAAAAAGTATATCGACGAAATGGCCCGTTGGAAATTTAATACCTTCCATTGGCACCTGACCGACGATGAAGGATGGCGGATTGAAATAAAGTCGTTGCCTAAACTTACCGAAGTAGGAGCATGGCGAGTGCAGCGGTATGGGCATTTCGGCGATCGAAGCTTTCCAAAACCTGGCGAAAAAGCAACCGATGGCGGCTTTTATACACAGGATGATATACGGGAAGTTATACAGTATGCAGCGCAACGAAACATAACCATTGTACCCGAAATTGATGTTCCCGGTCACAGTATGGCTGCCATTGCCTCGTACCCTGAACTGAGCTGTAAAAAGGATACCAGTACCAGGGTGAATCCCGGCATTCCTTTTTCGGAATGGTATGGCAACGGAACTTTCAAAATGAACATCGAAAATACCCTGAATCCTTCGGATGAAAATGTATATGTGTTTTTGGATAAAGTATTTACTGAAGTAGCAGCGCTTTTCCCGGGCCGATATATACACGTGGGTGGCGACGAGTGTTATAAAGGATACTGGTCTGAGGATGCAGGCTGCCAGGAATTGATGAAAAAGTTGGGCGTCAGGCATGTGGAAGACCTCCAGGGCTATTTTATGCACCGGGTAGAAGACATTTTGAAAGCCAAGGGTAAAAAGTTGATTGGCTGGGACGAAATTCTCGATGGTGGTATAGCGCCCGAGGCAACGGTCATGAGCTGGCGTGGCATAAAAGGTGGCATTGAAGCTGCAAAAATGGGTCACGATGTGGTGATGACTCCAACTACTTTTGCTTACCTCGATTATGTACAGGGCGAACGAACTGTCGATCCTCCCATTTATGCCAGCCTGAGGCTTAATAAATGTTACAGTTTTGAACCGGTTCCTGAAGGGGTTGATGCCAAATATATACTTGGCGGACAAGGCAACCTCTGGACGGAGCAGGTGCCAAATCTGCGGCATGCACAATATATGACGTATCCGCGCGCCTGGGCACTGGCCGAGGTTTACTGGTCACCGAAAGAAAGCAAATCGTGGAATAGTTTTATTAAACGTGTCGAAACCCAGTTCGAAAGGTCAGATGTTGCTGAGGTAAACTACGCTAAAGCCATTTACGATCCGATCATAAAGACCAGCCTGAAGGATGGAAAGTTGACTGTTTCCATCGAAACAGAGGCTCCCGGTCTTGAAGTACATTATACGATTGATGATGCCATGCCCGATACCTTCTCACCAAAATACACCCAACCGGTTGTATTGCCCGAAGGCCCGATAACCCTGCGATTGAGAACATATCGTGACGGAAAACCAATAGGTAACCTTATAACCCTCAAACTGGATGAACTAGAGAGAAGGGCTACAAAGTAGTATGATCCTGATTACTACATCTTGCATATGGTAGCCCAAGTTTCATTTAACTTGCAAGTACAAGTAGTTCAAATTGCTGGATCAGAATTTTAAAAATGTACGACTAGCAGCGTATGTTAATGATGCATCGCGCTCTGTGCAAGTGACTGGTTTTCTGTGATTGTCTTCGGTTTTTTACCTGAGAACTCATTTTCAGAATTCTGAGTACATTGCTTCAGGCATTTTACACGCCTGCAAAATGCTGTAAAGTAATCAATTGCGATAATAGTCCAAATCCATTTAACTAATTTTAATGCCATCAAAATGATCCTGCTCGAAAAGCCCTATATCTCGGAGTTCCTGTTGCAAACGCTCGAAAAAGGAAGTATCCCTGTGGTGCATACACAACTTGCCGGTGAAATAGCAACAGGCCGCAACCTGAACCTACTGCATGAATCAGACGTGATAAGCAAATTTAATGGAAGTGGAAATCCGTTGCTCTATACTAATTCCGAAAACTCAATCAGCTGGATCGAAAATAAACTGAATCATACCCAATTACCTGGTAAAATTAAGCTATTCAAAAATAAAGCCGATTTCCGGGATTTGCTGAGTGACCTATACCCGGGATATTTTTATAAACGCATTGAATTAAAAAGTATCAGTACACTCGATATCAGCGGGTTCAGGTTTCCTTTCATCATAAAGCCGGCTGTAGGATTTTTCAGTCTCGGGGTGTATAAAGTGGAGAAACAAGAGGAATGGGCCGGAACCGTCCGGGCAATTTTGGGTGAAATTGATCAGATAAAAGACTTGTATCCACCCGAGGTACTTCATACCGGTGAGTTTATTATAGAAGAATGCATCGAAGGCGACGAGTTTGCTGTCGACTGTTATTTTAACCACGAGGGTAAGCCTGTGATAATGAATATGATGAAACACATTTTTGCATCCGGCAAAGATGTGAATGACCGGGTTTATATCACTTCGAAAGAAATTGTTGAGCAGTATTTTACTCCGCTTACTGATTTTTTGTCAGAAATCGGCAAACGGGCTGTTCTGAGCAATTTTCCGGCTCATGTTGAGGTTCGCATTTCAACTGATGGCAAAGTAGCGCCTATTGAGGTTAATCCGCTGCGTTTTGGTGGTTGGTGCTCAACTCCCGACCTGGCCTGGTACGCCTTTGGTATTAATATTTACGAGTACTTGTTCAGCCAGGGCATCCCCGACTGGCAATCGTTATTGCAAGGCAGGGAAGGACTGGTATACAGCAATATAGTGCTGAATAACAGTACAGGTATCGAAGGGAAGCAAATACAATCGTTTGATTATCAAAAACTACTATCCTGTTTCGAAAAGCCACTTGAACTGCGAAAAGCTGATTTCGGTAAATTTCCGCTTTTTGGTTTCCTCTTCTGCGAAACCAGGCAAGAAAATATGAAGGAGTTATTCGATATTCTCCATTCCGATCTTAGGGAATTCGTAACCGTTAAATAGGAAACAGGCAGGCTGAAATGTTTTATTTAGGTACGTTTCTACAGGAGTTAGTCGCACTCTTCGATAGCGGCTTTCATGTTCTTGATCTTTTCATTACGCACGCTCCGCAGCAATTCGCTTATTTTGGTGCGTTTTACGGCCACGTACGAAAAGAAATCTTTTACATCAATCAATCCGATCTCTTCCTTTTTTAAGTTCCCTTTCTGCATCAGGAAACCAACTATATCAACTTTGTTGAGTTTGTCTTTCTTCCCTTTCCCAATATACACCGTAGCCCATTGCGGCTTTGGTGGCAATATACGGGTATCAGCCAATGGGATGGTGGTAAAATCATTTTTAATATAGGCAGGAACAGTTTCCTCAGCACTCAATATCAGGTAAGCATCCCCGCTTGCATGCATACGTGCTGTGCGACCGTTGCGGTGAATATATGCCTGTTCGTTGGCTGGCAAATGATAATGAATAACATGCCTGATTTCCGGAATATCAAGGCCCCGCGAAGCAAGATCAGTACAAACCAGTATGTTGCAGCTTCCGTTACGGAATTTTGCCAGAACGCGCTCACGGATATGTTGCTCGAGACCACCATGAAAATACCCGTTTATAATCATGCTGTCGGTTAATGAATCGCTGACTCGCTTAGCCGCTTCGCGGTGGTTACAGAATACCAGCGTAGGTTCACCGCCTATTTGGCACAGCAGTTGGAACAAGGCTGAAAGCTTATCCTTGCTCACCGATCTGACGATATTACAGTTAAGCCGTTGCGGGGCTTCCTCATCGATAAGGAAATCCAGGATATAAGGATCTGTAATACCGGTAAAAGCCGGAATTTCATCGGACCGCGTGGCTGAGGTAAGGATACGTTTTTTTATACTGCTCAAATTGCCGGTTATTGCCGACATTTCTTCCCTGAAACCCAGTTCGAGTGATTTGTCAAATTCATCGAGCACAAGGGTGTTAATTTCATCGCAACGGATGTTACCCCGATTCATATGATCGAGAATACGGCCAGGTGTTCCAATGAGTAGGGCAGGGGGCTCTACTAGATTATTTTTCTCAACACTCATTTTATGACCACCATAACAGCAGCTTACTTTAAACCCTGTATTCATCGAACGGAATACCTGTTCAATCTGCAGGGCTAATTCGCGCGATGGGGTGAGGATAAGTGCCTGAATGCCATTTGTGCTGTCAGTAAGCCTTTTTAAAATAGGGATAAGGAAAGCCAGGGTTTTGCCTGAACCTGTGGGGGAGAGTAGAATTACATTTTTATGTTTACTGATAGCTTCAACTGCCTGTAGTTGCATGTCATTTAAAGCAGTGATTTGGAGCGCCTGAAGTATTTTTGGAATCAAAATGTGAATTTTTATTGAACAGCGAAGTTAGGTAAAAACCAGTTGACAGTCTTTGGAAATATATTTTGGGTGCAAAGAATTGGTGCAATGATGAATAAAAAAAAGTTGTCGGGTTGCGACAACTTTTTTTTGAGGAAAAACCATGTTAGCGGTTTTCGCAGGTTGAATTTTCAGCGCCGCCACAACTGCAGCCCATTCGCTGACCAGTGTTCGGATCGATGCTGCTGCACGATTTCCGGAATTCAGCGCCTTTAAAGAAAAACATTTTTATGGCAATACCTGCAAATGCAATGGCAAGTAGTACGAATGTAGCAAGGATCAGTTTTAACATTTTTTATTTTTCAATTCTTAATTACGCGTATTGAAGTTTTGAGATTTTGCAGATTACGAAATTTGTTTAGAGGAGGTTTAATTGATTGTCATCAACCGGGTTTTTGGGCTTGCGTCCCCTCGTTTTTTTGTCACTCTGAATCTGTATATTCTTGTATTGTTTGTATTTAAGCCCAATATATCCCAGTTTAAAGAATACATAGGTATTGGTTTTATCCAGTTTCAGGTTTGAGAGAATATTCTTATCGGAAGTTCTCCTGAACTTGTTCACATAAGCTGCAATTTCCGAAATATGTTTCGGATCAGGATTAGCTTCGAGAAATTCTTTTACCAGTTCTTTAATGGTTCCTGTCTTTACAGTATCCCATTCCTTGAGGGCATAAGTACTGGTTTTCCCAATGGCAGCAACTTCTTCAATACTCAGTATGGACGAACGTAGTGATTCAATATTTGGCGGAATTCGTTTTGAGCGGGTTTTAAGTTCTTTGCAAATCTCGGTAAGTTTCATAGGCCTGCCCACTGCTGCCAGTATGCTTATAATATGCTCCGAAAGTTTAACCAGCGAGTTACGTTTAAAGATAATATTCGTTTTATCGTAACCAAGTCCGAATTCTTCGGTAGCAATTCTTTTGCATATCTGCTTCAACCTGTCGTTTACAACCTGTCCTGGCAGCGCAAACTGTTTCAGGTAAGTCATAATATCCACAGGTATGTCATTTACCATCCTTAACGAGGTGCGTTCTTCAATATCAGCAATAAAAGCTTTGAAGTTGAATACATCCTTATATTTGCGGCTTACCAGGTAGTAATGCTGGTAATTGTTTTCAATACTTTGTGTACTGATAAAATAACGCTGAAATATACCTGCAAAAACCAGGGAATACAGCTTGCCAGTGTAAGTCAGGTTCTCTTTCTGATTTATCTGATCAACCAGTTCCTGGCTTATAACAATAATTTCCTTTTTCAGATCCAGGCCATAATCAAAGTGCTTGTCGATGTTCACAAACCTATGCGATATTTTGGTAATGGCTGCAAAAACCTTATCAGGTACTTTCTGCGAAATCTGCCGTACGCGTTCGCGTGTAATGCTGTAATGATCGCCAATAGCCTGCAGGGTACGTTTTTGAGATTTTTGAAGGAAACCGTAGTTGTTGTTAAAAATGTACTGCTCCCGCTCATTTAAAATGTACCTGATCATGGTTTGCACATAACTGAACAGGGGAAATTCCTTCGAAATAAAAGCATCCTTGTAT
This sequence comes from uncultured Bacteroidales bacterium, assembly GCA_937965665.1. GTDB lineage: Bacteria > Bacteroidota > Bacteroidia > Bacteroidales > UBA4417 > UBA4417. Next base: position 1,362 of record CALCJE010000138.1, on the reverse strand, counting down.
GCTTCTGTAACCTCCGACGGAACTTTAAAGTTAACATAACAAAAAAGCTTAAAATCTTCAAACCCGAGTAATGGTTCATTCATTCTCAGGTCTTCCAGCGTAAGTCCCGAAATACCGAGGTATTTCTTCGAAAGGGTTATCAATTCCCGGTCTGTTTTCAGGCCACAATTTCTGATATCGCAGAAAGTATTCCGCTCCAGATAATAATAGAGAATTTTGAACAATGTATCCAGGGAACCCTCAATACATACATTTTTTGTTCGCTCCGAAAGGTTTTCCATCCTTTTCAGTTCCTCTATATGATAATTGATAAGTTTGGATAAAGGGGCCACGGTATTTTTTTTTATGATTAACAATCACCTACAAATTTAAGCTAAAAATTAGTGAATTTTACAGATAATATGTTAAATATCAAAAATTATTTTTGAAAAGCTGTTTGCAAATTTCAAAACATATAATTCCATTGGCAATTGATGCATTCAGTGATTCTGCCTGATTATCAGCATCTGAGTTGTAAAATCGCGGAATGTGAACGGGCTCATTCACAAATGGGATCAGGTTTTTTGAAATGCCATGCGACTCCGAACCAATTACAATGATTCCGGCTTTGGTAAATTTCTTTACAGTGATATCCGGCCCCTGGAGCAAGGCACCAAAAACCGGGATATCTGCAGGCAACGCGCCAAAAAATGCCTGAAGATCGGTGTATGTTACATTAACACGTCCAAATGATCCCATGGTCGACTGAACTACTTTTGGATTGTACATATCGACTGAATCAGCTGAGCAGATTATTTGCCTGATGCCAAACCAGTCAGCGGTTCTGATCATGGTGCCCAGGTTACCTGGATCGCGAATGCCATCAAGAGCCAGCGCCATACCCGAAAATGTTCTGGGATCCGGCAACGTGGCTACGGGCATTGCTGCAATAGCCAGCACCTGGTTGGGCGTAACCAGGTCGCTTATTTTTTTGAGCTCATCAGCTGTAATGAGCTGGTAATCTATATTTCGGTTTTGGAGTGAGAGCTCATGTTGACTGAGCCAATCGCTCATTGCGAAGATAATGACTGTTTTCAGCGGTCCTGAAAGGAGTTCGCTTACTCCTTTTTCGCCCTCGACAATGAAAGTACCATGTTGCTGGCGAAATTTCTTGATCTTCAGCGAATTGATGTATTTGATCTGGTTGTGTGAAAGCATAAAAAAAATCCCGGTTTAAACCGGGATTAAGTTAGCAAATATTTAGTTGCTGTAGGGTAAGATTATTCAGCTACAACTTCGAAGTTGATAGTTACCTGGATATCTTTGTGTAAACGAATAGATCGGAAGAGCGTCGTGTAGGGAAAGAGTGTAGATCTCGGTGGT
>CALCJE010000137.1 GCA_937965665.1 uncultured Bacteroidales bacterium | reverse complement strand
TGAAGATAAAGCATAGCGTGTTTTTGTACAGAAAAAACCCATGGGTCTTATATTCATGCCGACTGCAACCAGCTACCTGGTAACTTACAAGGAACAGAATAACAAGTTCTACCTCAACTATGTACGGGTCGACCTGAAATTCCGCTGCGACTGGAAAAAACGACTGTTCAAAAACTACTACTCAGTAATGTCGGAAGTAGCCATCACCGACAGGCGCGAAGATAATATTACTAAATTTGCACAAAAAGAGGTATTTAAACCCAGCATGGTATTTGCCGATAAGGTCGAGAATTTCTCCGATCCGAATTTCTGGGGTAACTCCAACATCATTGAGCCGGAGGAATCCATTGAAAATGCAATCAAGAAATTGTCGAAAATGAAGAAATAGATTTTAAATACCTGGAAATGAAATCGGAAGCCAGTACTTGCCTGGCTTCCGATTTCCAACTCCTGAAACCCTGCTTGCAGAAGGCAAGCTTGTAATTCCTGAAACAAAAATTAATCTCTGCCTGATCCACTCCCCGAAATTCTTTTTTACTTCCATGAACCTGAGTGATTTGTACATACAGAAGAAGATACAAGGTGGCGACATCAGGGAATTCGAGCGGCTGTTTGCAAAATATTATAGTCCTTTGTGCATACATGCCAACAAAATTCTCAGGGATATGGATACCGCCGAGGATGTAGTTCAGGATTTCTTTTACAATTTCTGGAAAAACAGGGAAACCTTCAGTCTCAAACTTTCTCTTAATGCTTACCTCTACCAGGCTGTCCGGAATAACTCGCTTCATTACCTGCAACACATTGCCATTACTCAATCGTATGCCCGGCAATTAAAAAATGAATACCACGATACCACGCCGGCCGAAAACCAGGAAGATGTTGAGTTGCAGGAACTCAACAAAGCCATCGACGCTACTTTGAAGCAACTGCCCGAGCGCTGCTCACGAATATTCAGGATGAATCGTTTTGAAGGAAAAAAGTACCGCGAAATAGCCGATATCCTGTCTATCTCAGTAAAAACAGTTGAAGCCGATATGGGAAAAGCATTGCAGATTTTCAGGAAATCATTGAAAGAATTTACCGGCGACGAACTGAAAACCAGCAGTTGATTGAAACAGAACCAGGAAAATACTGTACCCGTTAACATACCACTAAACCATGAAAACAGATCTGATAAACCCAAAAGAAGCCGAAGCACTTGCCAGGTACCTGGGTGGCGAAATGAGCGAAGCAGAATGTGCAGCTTTTTTTGATGAAAGTGCTGTTTCGGAAGTGGAGAAACATAGTATTGAACACATGAAAAAACAATGGACCGCCATGAAAAATTACCAGGAGCACAAAGTCCCTGATACCGGCAAAGCCTGGGATAAACTGCATGCACGGCTCGAAAATGATAATCTCATCCCTTCAGCTGCCGGAACACCTGTACGCAGATTAATGCCGGCAATGAAGAAAATTGCTGCAGTGCTCATCGTCGTAATCGGGATTGGTGCAGTAATTTATACTTCGGTTAACAGGCATCCTTCAGCCGAAATGGTTCAGCTTAATACAGCCAATGATGCCAATACCCTGATTAAAACCCTTGCTGATGGTTCGGTAATTTATATTGCACAAAATTCGGAATTCTCATTTCCAAAGGAATTCGAAAGTAAATCGCGCAATGTGGCACTTACCGGCGAAGCTTTTTTCGATATAGCTCCCAATCCGCTGAAGCCATTTATCATTGAGACCGACGAAGCCACCATTGAAGTCCTGGGTACTGCTTTCAACGTTAAAGATCAGCAAGCCAATGGTTTCGAACTTTGTGTCGACAGGGGGAAAGTAAAAGTTACCCTGAAAAAAGATCCTTCGCATCCGCAACTGGTGGTAGCAGGCGAAAAGGTGAACAGCAACAATAACAACCTGGTGAAATCGAAATACGTTGCTAACAGCCAAAGCGCATGGTACAAACAGCGGATGCATTTTAAGGATGAAACGCTCCAAAACATTGTGAGTGTGCTGAACCGAAATTTCAGTACTACCTTCGTAATTCCTGAACAGGAAACCAGGAACCGGAAAATTACGGTTACCTTTAACAGGGAAACTGAAGAAACCATGACTGAACTTATTTGTGGGGCCCTCAACCTGAAAAGCCAAAGAATTAATGGGTCTGTTGTATTATCGGAAAATAAAAAGAACGCAGCGCAGAACTAATCATACTGCGCATTGCGGCCCAACTGCTTTTATCGCAGCCTGTATTTGCTATGCAGGCTTTTTCCTGTTTCCGGTTGCATCATGGGCACAGGCATCATTGCTCGATAAAAATATTACCCTACCCAGGCAACATACTACGCTCTATAATGCGCTTAACCTCATTTCCGACAAAACCGGCTGCCTTTTTATTTACGACAGCCAACTTGTTGAAAGCGACAAAAGGGTTAAACTGCAGGCTGATAACGAGCCGCTCAGGAAGGTACTCGGCGAAATCCTCGATAATCCTGAACTCCACTATAAAGTAATAGGCCAGCATATCCTTATTTACAGAAGCGAACCCGTTGGGCAGCCTGCCAAAATAGCGCAACCATCAGTTCCCCTACAGGACACAATTAAATTTGTAGTGGTCCGCGGTCATATTATTGATAATGAGAACAAAACACCGGTTCCGTATGCTGCAATCGGAATAGCCGAAGAAAATATCGGAACCATAACCAATGCCGATGGTTATTTTGAATTGAAAGTACCTGCTTCCTTTGTAGGTTCTTCTTTACTGGTTTCGCACCTGGGTTATTTAAGCCAGTCTATTCCCATCCAATTGCTCAGGGAACAAAAAGTGGATATTTACCTGGCCAGGCGCGTAATTTCAATTCAGGAAGTTATAATTCGCTACATCGATCCCAACACCATCATTGCCAAAGCCATGGAGCAGCGCAAGGTTAACAACAGTCTTGAGCCCGTTTATACTACCTCATTTTACCGCGAAGGGGTTCAGAAAAACAACCGTTACCTCAGCTATTCCGAAGCTGTGTTTAAGGTTTACAAATCGTCGTTCGAGCATGGCGAGTTTGCTGACCAGGTTAAACTGCTTAAGTCGCGAAAGATTCAGAACTCGGAAAGCAGCGATACCGTTTTTTTGAAGTTAAAAGGAGGGGTGTTGTCGGCCTTGCAGCTTGATATCATAAAAAGCATGCCCGGGTTTCTCGATGTTGCCCAGGCAGGGCAGTATAATTATACCTATTCCGACCTGATTTCGTACAATGCCAACGATGCTTACGCGATTACTTTCGAACAAAAGGAAGGTATCCCTGATGCGCTGTATAGTGGTACTTTGTACATCGACAAGGAAAGCTTTGCTGTGTTGGGCGCTGAATTTGAGGTGAATCCCAAATACCTCGACCTGGCCGCCGAAAGCCTCGTGCTTAAAAAAAGCCGGAAACTCATCGTGAAGTTCGAAAAGATAAGCTATTCGGTAAGTTATACGCCTTTTAACGGCAAATTTTACCTGAACCATGTGCGTTGCGATATGAAATTGAAAACCCGCCTGCGCAAGCATTTTTCATCCGATAATTTTACAACTTTCCTCGAATTGGCTACCTGCCACATCGATACTGCCAACGTGGTGAAATTTCCGCGGCAGGAAGTCATAAAACCGGGTGTTGTTTTTTCGGATGCCCCTTTCAATAATGATAACGCATTCTGGGGCGATTATAATGTAATTGCTCCCGAAGCTAAACTTAGCGAAGCCCTGTCGAAGATTATTGGCAAGATTGAAGAAATCAAATAAGTGCCAGTTTAGCCGATTCTATTCTGAAGCTTCTGTATGCGCTGATTCTGAATTAGTTTTTAAAGATTTGAATATAGGAGAAGCCCGGATATTTGGTTATTTTACTGGCTGCCCGAAATATCAAAAATACTTTTGTAGCGTATTATCTCCAGGTCATCGAAATAAACCGCATCCTTTTCCGGGTTGTAAACATAAACGGACAGCTCCTTGCCAGCCAATTCGGCAGAAATGAAAACCTCCATTTGTATTTTCTCCCAACCACCTGCTGTTGTTTCAACAACTTTGTATTCGCCGTTATAAAACGCATTCGAATTGCCAGAGGCAACCAACCCGCCTTTAGCAGATTTGGTTGTTTTCCGCCAGGCTGAGATCAGGAAACTTTCGCCATTTTGCAGGTTTTTTAACGATATGGTCATCCCGTAAGGGTTATCAGCATTGAGTTTCGCCGAAAATTGACCGGAGTGTGCAACCTCTTTACTTTGGGTTTCACCATTCCTGAATTCTGTACCTTCCGGTGAACCGATAAATATTTTCCTGTCTGCCGTAACTTTCTCGGCATTGCAGGATAATAACAAGCTTATTTTGCGTTCGCCGAGACTGAAATTTTTTACAGGGGATTTCAGGTTGAAGATTAAAATATTATGGTATTTCCCTGCCAGGTTGGTGCAGAACGGTTTTAGGTAAGGTTTTCTGTAAAGTTCGCTTATTCCGTTCATTACCAGGTATTTTGCGCCTTTCCTGATGGATGCACTGATGCCGGCACTATCCTGGTTATAACGCACGGGTTCCGACTTGCTGAATTTTGAATCCGTATATTCAGTCCAGCCTTTCTGGTTCATCAGGTAAAGCGATACATGGCTCATATCCGGAATCGAAATTACCGTATCCTGCGGTGTAATTCCAATCTGCCTGAGGTATGGTGTCAGGCTATACAAATCTTTGTTCTGAGGGTAATCATTCATCCAGCCTTCGTACCTGTTGTTAAGTTGCCTGTGTGCGTAATAAATATTGAAAATCAGGAAAAGGGCAAAAACTATTTTTACAAATACCGATTTGAATATCTTATTGAAATGCCTGTTTAGTAGGTCCGAAGTGCTGATAATAATCAATACCGGCAAAATATACATATCGATGGTATAATAATCGTGGTCGGCAAAAGTCCAGAATTGTAACAGTATATAGGCAATACATTCTGTAAACACGATGATTACGCTGAAAATCAATACTTTGTTTGCTTTTTTGAAATTTATAAGCAGGAAAACAAAACATGCTGCCAGCAACAGAAGTACGGTGAAATGAAAATAATCGGGCAGCCATAGTTTACCCACGTTCTGGAGTACCGCTTTAATTTCCGGGCCGGTCAGATCCCATATCGGGAAGATGTTAGTCGAAAAATAAGAGCAGCCATGCCGTTGGTTAAAGCTATGCACATATGCCAGCCAAAAGCCGATCAGTAAAAATACCGACATGATTGCCCCGATCTGTTGTACTGGTTTGCTGAATAATTTTCCTTCAGATTTTACTGGCTTAAACCCTGATATTTCGAGCAGATAAATCCCCGTTATGGCAAACAAACTGAATAGTGCTGTTACTTTCAGCATGGCCGCAACAAAGAAAAATGCAAGCGAAATGTAAAACCACTTCATTTTGCTGTCGAACAAATAGTGGGTGAAATAATACCATCCCGCCATCGAAAATGACAGTGCCGCTGAATTGGGCAGGAAATTGTTGCCATAGTACACCAGTACCGGGGCTGTAAAAACCAGCAGCGTGAGTGTTACAGCCCAAAACGTATCTTTGAGCATAAAACTCATCAGCCTGAACAGGAAAAACAAACCGAGAAAAAACAATAATGTGTTGAAAATGCGGTAAATATAGTCGTGGTAGCCAAAAATATGGTACAATGATGCTACTGAAAAATAAAGAATTGGAACCTCGCTCGTCAGGCTTTTGCCACTGGTTCCTCCATCCGAAGTCAGGTTATGCGTTTCCGAATGCAGGAGGCTCATTCCGTCCTGGTAATAATTCAATGCGATGGAAGCGCAATCTGATTGCCTCCATTTATGCACGGATTGGGGGCGTTTAAACGCAATATCCTGGTAATCATAAAATATGGCGACAAGCGCCAGTGCTGCTATAAAGATTATGGTCGAAAGCCTTTTATTCATTCCATTGCGGGTTATGCAGGCATGGATTCATGCTTGCTTCAAAAATCTGATGCAAAGGTATGCATCTCATATCCGGATCAAACCTACACGAAAATATTTTAATTTGCAACCTGCCTGAAAAGCGAACAATAGTTTTGGCCTAAACTTTTCAATAACCCAAATTTTGCTGAAGCTATACAGCGAATGCTATTCTGTAATCGAGTAATAGCTTTGCTTGCACGATGAATGCACATACAAGCGATGTTGACTGCTGATTTTATGGTCTTGTTTATTTTTCGTAATTTTACTCAATCAGAGCCTGAAAAGCTGAATTGATCCTAAGGTATTTATTGCCGGTAATCTGGTTAATTCACCCCGATGGCCTGTTAATCTGCAGGTATATTATGATTCCTGTATCCGGAAATTTTCAGTAATCTAATTTATGGTTAAGAAATACTCATTCAATAAGCAAGATATCAGGGTTTTGTTACTCGAAGGCATACACCAGTCGGCTGTTAAATATTTCAATGACCAGGGTTACACCCAGGTGGAGTATTTTAAGGGTGCGCTTGATGAGCAGGAGCTGGAGGATAAAATTAAGGACGTTCATATCATCGGGATCAGATCACGCACAAACTTAAACGCCGGTGTTTTGCGGAAGGCAAAGAAACTATTTGCTATCGGATGTTTCAGTATTGGTACCAACCAGGTTGATTTACAGGCTGCAAAACACCAGGGAATACCTGTTTTTAATGCACCTTTTTCGAATACCCGTTCGGTGGCTGAGCTGGTAATTGCTGAAATTATCATGCTGATGCGTGAAGTTCCGGCCAAAAGCGCTGCCGCACACCGTGGAGATTGGCTAAAATTGTCATCAAACTCTTTCGAGGTAAGGGATAAAAATATCGGGATTATCGGGTATGGCCATATCGGTTCGCAGGTTTCCATACTGGCTGAAGCCCTGGGCATGAATGTGTATTATTATGATATTGAGAAAAAGCTGAGCCTTGGTAAAGCAACAGCATGTTCATCCTTGGCTGAACTGCTTAAAATCGCTGACGTGGTTACCCTGCATGTGCCCGAAACCGACTTTACCCGTAATATGATTTCGAAAGCAGAACTGGACCAGATGAAGAAAGGTTCAATCCTGGTGAATGCATCGCGTGGCACCGTGGTCGATTACAACAGCGTTGCTGATGCATTACGCAATCAACACCTGGCCGGTGTGGCAGCTGATGTTTTTCCGGTAGAGCCTGCCTCTGCTTCCGAAAAGTTTCACTCAGTACTGCAGGGATTTGACAATGCTATTCTAACGCCGCATATCGGGGGTAATACACTCGAGGCCCAGGAAAATATAGGTATGGAGGTTGCCGAAAAACTGATCCGCTACAGCGATAACGGTTCAACCATCGGGGCAGTAAACTTCCCGCAGATTTCACTTCAGCCTAACCTCGACAAACAGCGATATCTTCATATTCATCAGAATATGCCCGGGCTGCTCAAGGAAATAAACAATGTATTTACAGGTAAGGATATTAATATTGTTTCACAATTCCTGCAAACGGATCCTGAAATTGGCTATGTGATTATTGATACCGATAACCAGGCAGTTGAAAATATCCTTGCTTTGCTCAAAGTTATTCCGCACACCATTCGCGCCAGGATGTTGTATTAGCGGGCGATATGGAATTTATGGCAAACTGGTTCTGGGATTACACTTTTATTTCTTTCCACCTTCCTTTCTTAAAATAGTACCAGGCAAGCAGGGCAATAAGTGATTCGGCAATGGGGATGGCTAAAAATGCTCCGGTTGACTGCATGCCTATTCCTTCGGACAAGATATATGCCAGCGGGATCTGGAACATCCAGAAACATACGAAATTTATGATGGTAGGTGTGCGTGTGTCGCCGGCACCGTTCAGCGCCTGGGTCATCACCATCCCGATGCCATAAAAGATGTAACCTGCACCCATAATCCGTAAAGCCCTTACGCCGTATGCAATTACAGCTTCATCGTGTGTAAAGAAACTGATAATGGGGCCGGCAAAAAACAGGAATAGCAACATTACCATGCTCATGAAAATTACATTGTACCTGGCTGTAAGCATAACGCTTTGCTCGGCGCGTAGCATCTGGTTTGCACCCAGGTTTTGCCCTACCAGCGTGGCGGCAGCATTACTCAATCCCCAGGCAGGCAATATAAAGAACACCACATTGCGTATGGCAATCTGGTAGCCGGCCGAAGCCGTTGTGCCGCCAGTTTCGGCCACCAGTCGCGCCAGTATAATCCAGCTTCCGCTTGCAATAATGAATTGCAGTGTGGCCGGCCATGCAATATTGATAATAGATTTTACAATAGGCAGATCGAGAGTAAAATGTTTTCTTTTAAATCTTAAAATTCCACTCCCTTTAAAAAGATGGTAACATTGATAAATAACACCTGAGCTTCGTCCTGTTACGGTTGCAATGGCAGCACCTTTCAAACCAAAAAAATGAATCAGCACCGGGCAAAGGATGATATTTATAAAACTTGCGATCCACAAGCTTTTCATAGCCATGGCTGCATCGCCGGCACCACGGAAAATTCCGTTTATCAAAAATAAAAACATAATGGCCGAACTCCCGGCAAACATAATACGAGTAAAAATAGCTCCTTCGGCTACAACCTGCTGACTGGCACCCATCAGTGTGAGAATTTCCGGTGCAAATACCGATCCGGTTATACTGATAGCAAGGGTACCAATAAGTGAAACTACCAGCGCCTGGGCACCGGCATGTGCCGCGGCTTCTGAATTTTTCTCACCGATTCGCCGGGCAACAATGGCTGTGGCTGCTGTGCTTATACCAATAGCCAGTGAATACACCAGCGATATCACTGATTCTGTAAGTCCTACCGTTGCTATGGCATTCTGCCCCAGTTTCCCGACAAAAAACATATCAACAACGGCAAATACACTTTCGAGGCCCAACTCCAGGATCATAGGAATTGCCAGCAAAAACACAGCCTTCTTCATGTTTCCGGTGGTGTAATCCTGCTCTTCGCCATTGAGCGATTGCCTGATTAAGCGTACGGCACGTTTTATAGCGGTTGGCTGACTTTCTGCTGGCATGTAAGTGTTTTCTTCATATTAACAATTAAAAATAAGGTTAAATGTTTAATGGCTCAAATAATTTTGTTTCAATATTTTGAGCCTTAATAAGTAAGCAACAAAAAAACCAGGATCGATTTAGAACTCAATCCTGGTTTCGGAAATTCTCAAATGATAAAATAGTTTTGTGGGCTGGTGTTAACTGTTGCGCAGGAACCGGTCAATTTCCTTAGCCACTTTACGGCCTGAAGCGATTGCATGTACCACCAGGCTGGCCCCGCTCACCGAGTCACCTGCAGCAAATATTTTTTCGCGGCTGGTAGCATGGTTTGCATTAACGCTGATATTTTTACGGATGCTGAGTTCCAGTTCAAGTTCCGAAATCAGACCTTCCAATACAGGATGTACAAATCCCATAGCCAGTAAAACCAGGTCTGCTTCTATGATTCGCCTGGTGCCGGCAACAGGTTTCATCTCGTGGCGGCCCTCAGTTTTTATCCATTCAACTTCTTCAACTTCTACCCCGGTAACCTTGTTGTTGCTGCCGATGAACCTGACTGTCGAAAGACTCCAGAAACGCTCACATCCCTCTTCGTGCGAAGTTGATGTTTTCAATACTTTGCCAAAATACGGCCAGGGGTTATCGCTTGCACGGGTTAAGGGTGGTTTGGGCAAAATTTCAATTTGTGTTACCTTTTCAGCTTTTTGGCGGATGGAAGTACCAACGCAGTCGGAACCGGTATCGCCACCACCGATTACGAGTACTTTCTTTCCTTTGGCATTGATGCTTAGATCAGAAGGATTCAACAACGAGGCATTTACACGGTTCTGCATTCCCAGGAAATCCATGGCGAAATGTACCCCTTCGAGCTCCCGGCCTTCGGCAGGCAAGTCGCGGGGATGGCCTGCACCCACAGCGATGCAAATGGCATCAAATTGAGCGGCAATTTCCCATGCAGAAATATCTTTGCCGATATGAATGCCTGTTTTTACTACCACGCCTTCGGCTATCATCAGGTTTAAACGCCTGTCGATTACCGCCTTACTGAGTTTAAAATCAGGGATGCCAAACCTGAGCAGCCCCCCGGCTTTCTCATCTTTTTCGAACAGGGTAACTGAGTGTCCGGCCTTGTTCAGCAGGTCGGCGGCAGCCATCCCGGCAGGTCCGCTGCCAATAACAGCTACTGTTTTGCCGGTGCGTCTCTTAGGAGGCTCGGCTTTTACGTAACCTTCGGCAAATGCTTTTTCAACGATAGCTACTTCGTTTTCACGAATGGTAACAGGTTCTTCGTTGATATTCAGCACGCAGGCATGTTCGCAGCTTGCCGGGCAAATGCGACCCGTAAACTCAGGAAAATTATTTGTGGCTGCCAGGCGCATGTAAGCCCCTTTCCAATCGCCTTTATACAAAAGATCGTTCCATTCAGGAATCAGGTTATCAACCGGGCAACTCCAGTGGCAGAAGGGTATTCCGCAATCCATACAACGCGATGCCTGCAGTTTACGGTCTTCGCTATTTAGTATTTGTTCCACCTCGCTGAAATCGTTCACTCGCTCATTTAAAGGCCGGTTGCCGGCTTCTTTTCTTTTTATCTTCAAAAATCCATTGGGATCAGCCATGGTCATCAGTTTTTAATATTATTATTGACCCAGAGGTCTTCATTCGATTCTTCATTAGTAATAATCACAGCGATCAGAGATCGACCTCAACATCGGCAATCTTCTTCCTGAGTTCCTCCAGTTTTTGCTCATGAAGCACCTTTTTGTAATCGTATGGTATGATTTTGATAAACATGGGAAGGTATTTTTCGAAATTATCAAGAATCATTTTGGCTTTTTTACTTTTGGTAAAATGGAAATGCCTGGCGATAAGACCATTGAGTTCGTGAACATCCACGCGGTCTTCAACCAGCGATAATTCGACCATGCCCATGTTGCAGTAATAGTCGAAATCACCGTTTTCGTCGAGCACATAAGCAATTCCTCCGCTCATTCCGGCTGCAAAATTACTGCCGGTTGTTCCCAGTACCAAT
>CALCJE010000136.1 GCA_937965665.1 uncultured Bacteroidales bacterium | reverse complement strand
TGCAACTCCTCGAAAAAGCAGGATACCCGGGAGCCAGAGGATTGCCGCCAATCACATTAACTACAAATGCGTCGTACCTCGATTTATGCCGGTACATACAAAGTCAACTAGGCGAAATCGGGATCAATGTTAAAATTGATGTAACGCCACCTGCCACGCTGCGCGAGATGATAGCCCAATCGAAAGTGAGTTTTTTCAGAGGTTCATGGATAGCCGACTATCCGGATGCGGAAAATTATCTCTCGTTGTTTTACTCGCCGAACTTCTGCCCGGTAGGACCTAATTACACACATTTTAAATCATCAGTGTTCGATAAGCTTTACAATGAAAGCACGCGCGAAACAAATGATTCGCTAAGAGGTTTGACATACATGCAAATGGATAGCCTGCTGATGCAGGAAGCCCCGGTTATAATTCTTTATTACGATGAAGTGTTGCGATTTACCCGGAAAAATATTTCAGGACTGGGATCAAATCCATTAAACCTGCTCACATTAAAACAAGTAAAAAAAGCAAAATGACGTACAACGACTTACTAAAAATCAAACCTGAGGATATTCATCAAAATCCTTTTACATTAATTGATAAAGATTGGTTCCTGCTTACAGCGGGCAAACTCGAATCATTTAATACCATGACAGCTAGCTGGGGTGGCGTGGGAATTTTATGGAATAAACAGGTTGTATTTTGTTTCGTAAGGCCACAGCGATATACGTATGAATTTATGGAGGAAAATGAGTATTTCACCATGAGTTTTTTTGATAAAAGCCAGCGGCCGGCGCTTAATTTCTGTGGCAAACATTCGGGGCGACAGGTGAATAAAATGGAAGCAACCAGTTTAAAACCATTCGAATCGCCATCAAAATCAATATTTTATGAACAGGCGGTTTTGATGATTGAATGCCGGAAACTTTACTTTTCGGATATAAACCCCGAACATTTCCTGGTAAAAAGTATAGATGCGAATTATCCGAAAAAAGATTATCACCGGATGTATATAGGCGAGATTGTTTCCTGTTTTTCAAAATTACCTGAAACCGGCCGATGAAATAAACGGAATGGAAACATGCTGTACTCCGTTTTCCGGAAATATTTTTATGTTCAGGAAAAAAAAATTTAAGTATTTTCGCAACTCCTACAGTTCAGGCCTGTATTTCGGCCATTGAGCAACCAAAACATCAGTCTTGAAAATATTTCAGAATATTCGCGAAAACATGGCTAAATCGTTTCTTGTGAAACAAGTAAACGAAATGAGCAGGCATCAGAAAGCTACCAACCTGGATACAGCCAGGACCGTTGCTTTACTGTATTATTTACCCGATGAAGCTACCTATAAAATAGTTGAGACCATTCTCAGCCAGCTGAATGAAATGAAACTGAAAGTGCGTGTGGTATGTTACACCGATTTAAAAATAGCACCGCATTATTTTATCCCGAAAATTACCCAGGATATTATTACAGCTAAAGATGTAAATTTCCGGTTCCAGCCACAAAAAGCATTTGTTAAAGAATTTGTGGATACAGAATACGACATACTGATTGACCTGAGCTTAGATGATCATTTGCCTTTGCTTTATTGTGCGGCACTTTCGAAGGCCGGGCTTAAAGTGGGCAGGTACCAGGAAGATCACCACCTGTTTTATGATCTGATGATCCATGCCGGTTCCGACGAAACAATTGACACATTTTCCTCACAAGTAATACATTATTTAAGCAGGATAAACAATTAACCGATATGAACAACAAATTCAGGGGCACCGGGGTTGCCATGGTTACACCGTTTCACAAACAAGGGACTATTGATTTTACTGCATTGGAGCGGTTAATAGAACACCTTATCAAAGGTGGAGTAAATTATCTAGTAGTGCAGGGAACTACCGCCGAAACTGCAACCCTCACACGCGAAGAAATGAATGCGCTTGCCGACTTTGTTGTTGAGATAAACAATAAGAGACTTCCGCTTGTGCTGGGACTGGGCGGAAACAATACGCAGGAAGTTATAAATAAAATAAGGACTAATTCGCTTGAGGGTTACGATGCTATTCTTTCGGTAACACCTTATTATAACAAACCACAGCAAAGAGGCCTTTACCTGCATTATAAAAATATAGCCACGGTGAGCCCTATACCAATTATTTTGTATAATGTGCCTTCGCGTACTTCGGTTAACATGAAACCTGAAATAACCCTCCAACTGGCTAACGAATTTGATAACATTATAGGTATTAAGGAAGCCTCGGGTAGCATTGAGCAAATTATGGACATTATCCGCAACAAACCAAAGGATTTCCTCGTGATTTCGGGCGACGACCTGCTTACTCTTCCTTTACTGGGCATGGGAGCCGATGGCGTTATTTCAGTTGTTGCCAATGCTTATCCAAAATTATTTTCCGAGATGGTATCGCTTGGATTGAAATCAGAAATGAAGAAAGCACGCGAAATTCATTACAAACTCACCGATTTTACGCGTTCCGTATTTGCCGACGGCAATCCTTCGGGAATTAAAGCTGCACTGGAAATCATGGAGATAATTTCTAACAATTTGCGTTTACCATTAGTTAAGATCGAAAAAGCGCAATACAACCACATGGCCGCCCTTATGGCTGAACTCGAGCCATCAATCAAAGAAATATAACAATAAGCAGTAAATGAAAAAACTCATTTTTCTCCTTTTCTGCTTAACATCATTAATCAGAATCGTATCAGCCCAATCCCAGTTAAAACAGGTTAACCAGGCTCAGCTGGATATTAACCGCCGCGGAGAAGTTTATTTTAGTTTTCAATTAAATGATCTTTCTCAAATCCCATCGATTACCAAAGAAATATCAATCAGCAATATTCAGGGTAATACAGTTTATGCATATGCCAATAAAAAAGAATTTTCTTCATTTTCAGCCAGGCAAATAGATTTCACGGTTCTTACAGCTCCATCAGAGCTATATACTGTTGAAATGAGTAATGATCCAAAACAAGTACTCACCTGGAATTATTACCCGACTTACCCTGCTTATGAAACGCTGATGACAGATTTTGCAGCTGCTCATCCGGCCATCTGTAAATTAATCACAATTGCCACCCTAAATAGCGGTCGAAAAATCCTGGGTTTAAGAATTTCGGATAATGTAAACACAGAGGAAAATGAACCAGAATTCCTTTATACATCGAGTATTCATGGCGATGAAGTAACTGGTTACATATTAATGTTGCATCTGGCAGATTACCTGTTATCCGGATATGGTACAGATTCCCGAATAACCAATATGGTAAATAATTTTGATATTGTGATCTGCCCGCTTTCCAACCCCGATGGAACTTACAAGGGCGGAAACAATACCGTAAACGGAGCTACACGCTATAATGCAAACAATGTAGACATGAACCGCAATTATCCTGACCCACAAGAAGGACAGCATCCCGATGGGAATTCCTGGCAGCCTGAGACTGTTGCGTTTATGAATTTTGCAGATCAAAACTCCTTTACCATGGGCGCTAATTTTCATGGTGGAGCTGAGGTTGTTAATTATCCCTGGGATACCTGGTCAAAACTTACAGCGGATGATGCCTGGTGGAAGTATGTGTGTCATGAATATGTAGATACGGTTTTCCTTAACGCACAGAATATTAATTACATGAAAGATACATATGCCAGTGGTATTACCAATGGTTTTGCATGGTATCAAATAACCGGCGGAAGACAGGATTATATGAATTTCTACAAACATTGCCGTGAGGTTACTATTGAGCTATCAGGTGTAAAGATATTACCTGTAAACCAATTAGTTGATCACTGGAATTACAATTACCGTTCGCTGTTAAACTATATTGAAGAAGCCGGATATGGACTTCATGGCCTGGTAACTGATTCAGTGAGTGGTGATCCTTTGTTTGCTAAAATCTATATCTCAGGCTTCGATAAAGACAGTTCACATGTATTTACCGATCCCGATGTTGGCGATTATCACCGGTTGCTGAAGGCTGGCACTTACAATGTAACCTATTCGGCAGCCGGGTATTTCCCAAAGACAATTCCTGTACAGGTATCTGACAAAAAAACCACCCTGCTCAATGTAAAGTTATCGTCAAGTAGCCTGGGCATAAACCCTGAAACGGAATATCAGCAAGCAGGTATTTCGTTATATCCTAACCCGGTTACCAACGGAAGTTTTGTAATTGAGTCGGTTAACAAGGTCCTGTCGGTTACAGTGCGCGATGCTGCCGGTAAAGTTGTAAGCAAATCGGAACCTTTGACAAATAGGTTCAGCATAGAAAGCAACTGGCCAGCAGGCATTTACCTTATTCAGATTGAACTAAAAGATAAGTTGATCAGTAAAAAAGTTCAGGTAATTAAATAGCAGGAAGTAAGAGAAAATGAAAAATGCCCGATTTTATTTAATCGGGCATTTTCTTTTTACAACCTTTAGTAAAGTTATTTATAAGCTGTTCCGTTTTGAAATCCCAAAGGGAACAATTACTTTAAAACTGATATTCCTGCCCAAGATCGGAAGAGCACACGTCTGAACTCCAGTCACTTAGGCATCTCGT
>CALCJE010000135.1 GCA_937965665.1 uncultured Bacteroidales bacterium | reverse complement strand
CTTCGCCGGTACAGGGTATTTTTTTTGAACCTTTGCACTGTGAGACTGTTTCTCTTCATTAAAACACCCTGCTATGACCACTGACGAAGTAATGCAGCAACTGGAGTCTTTTGGCAACGAAAGCATCAAAAACAACCTGGTGAAACACGGCGCCCGCGAACCTTTTTTCGGGGTGAAAGTGGAAGACCTGAAAAAGATTCAGAAAAAAGTAAAGAAGGACTACACGCTTTCGCTCGAATTGTTCAACACCGGGAATTCCGATGCCATGTACCTGGCAGGACTTATTGCGGATCCATTGCAAATGACACGCGACGATCTGAACCTCTGGGTGCGAAAAGCTTACTGGTATATGCTCAGCGAGTTCACCGTGGCCTGGGTTGCTGCCGAAAGCCGGTATGGCACCGAGCTTGCCCTGCAATGGATTGAGTCGGACCAGGAAAATATTGCATGTTCGGGCTGGTCGACACTGGCCAGTATTGCATCCATAAAACCAGATCATGAAATTGACATGGCACTGTACCAGGGCTTACTTGAGCGAATATCGAAAACCATACATACCGAGCGTAACAGGGTACGGCATACCATGAATAACTTTGTGATAACTGTAGGCGGATATTGCACGCAACTTACTGACGAGGCCACAAAAGTAGCGGCAGCAATCGGGAAAGTGAAAGTAGATATGAATGGTACCGCCTGCAAGGTTCCGCTGGCAACAGAATATATCCAGAAGATGCACAAGCGTGGCACCCTGGGCAAAAAACGGAAAACCGCATTTTGTTAGCCTGGCTAAAACTTATTTTGCACCAAGCACATCATCAATGGCTTGCAGTTCCGTGTTACTGAATTTTGTATTACCCAAAGCGCCAAGGTTATTTTCGAGTTGGGCAACAGAACTTGCTCCGATCAGCACAGAGGTAACACGTTTATCTTTCAGCAACCAGGCAATGGCCATCTGCGAGAGGCTTTGTCCGCGACCCACAGCAATTTCATTTAGTTTCTTGATCTGGGGCAACATCAGCACCACGCGGTCTTCGGTAAGAAAAACATGCTTTGCAGCTCGCGAATCGGATGGAATTCCATTCAGATAACGATCAGTTAACATGCCCTGCGCCAGGGGCGAAAAGGTAATACAGCCTATTCCATCCTGTTCAAGTACATCAAGCAAACCGTCTTCGACCCAACGATTGAACATACTGTACGAAGGCTGGTGAATAAGGCAGGGCGTTCCCATTTCCTTTAAGATAGCAGCGGCCTTGTGAGTGAGATCAGCCGGGTAGTTCGAAATGCCTGCATACAAAGCTTTCCCTTGCCTCACGATTAAATCGAGCGCGGCCATGGTTTCTTCGAGCGGTGTATCCGGGTCAGGACGGTGGTGATAGAAAATATCCACATAATCCAGTTTCATCCGTTTCAGGCTTTGATCGAGGCTCGAAACCAGGTATTTTTTGGAACCCCATTCTCCGTAAGGCCCAGGCCACATCAGGTAACCGGCCTTTGTTGATATGATCATTTCGTCCCGATAAGGGTGAAGATCGTTTTGCATCATCCGGCCAAAATTAGTTTCGGCCGAACCTGGAGGAGGCCCGTAATTGTTTGCCAGGTCAAAATGCGTAATACCCCTGTCGAAAGCAGACAGGATAATCTGCCTTCCGACATCAAAGCGATCGGTATTTCCGAAATTATGCCATAACCCCAGGGATATTTCGGGGAGTTGTATCCCGCTTTTCCCGCAGCGGCGGTATTTCATATCCTGGTATCGCGACGAAAGTGCCTGGTATTCCATATTATAATTAGTTTACTGAGATCCTGATGTCTTATTCAGCTTTACGAACTATCCCGTTTATGAGCTCATAAGTAACCTTACTTTCGGGGCACGTAGCTTTTCCGTCAGGGCCGAATTTAAGTTTATGCCCGTATTCACTCATCCAGCCGGTTTGCCTTGCAGGATTACCAACTACCAGTGCATAGGCCGGCACCGATTTGGTAACCACGGCACCTGCACCAATAAAGCAAAATTCGCCCAGCTCAACACCACAAACAATGGTTGAGTTTGCGCCAATGGTCGCACCCTTGCGCACAAAGGTTCGGGCATATTCATTTTTACGGTTCACCGCACTTCGCGGGTTTATCACGTTTGTGAAAACCATGGAAGGCCCCAGGAATACGTCGTCTTCGCAAACTACGCCGGTATACACCGACACGTTGTTCTGTATCTTCACATTTTTACCCAGCACCACATCGGGCGATATCACCACATTTTGCCCGATATTACAACCATCACCAATGATGCAACCCGGCATGATATGCGAAAAATGCCAGATGCGTGTTCCGTTTCCTATGATGCACCCCTCGTCAATTACAGCCGAAGGATGCGCAAAATAACCTTTGTCAGTCATTCCTGTTCAATATTTTCAGTTCAAACGCGGGGCATGGTAAGCCGGCTGTTTATTCAACCGGCTTTATTTTGCCCAAAAAATTACGAATGGTTTCAAACCAACCTTTTTATTCCAGCCTATTTCCCTGATTTATCAAGAAATTCAAGAACAGAGGAAATAATATGATCCAGTTGCTCCTGGTCCATTTCGGTATGCATAGGCAGCGAGAATACGGTATGGCTCAGCTTTTCTGTTACCGGGAAATCACCTTCCTTGTACCTGGGATCGAGGTATGCTTTCTGCAAATGAATAGGCACCGGGTAATAAATCATGGCCGGAACATCTTTTGTAGCCAGGAATTCCTGGAGTTTGTTGCGGTCGACACCCGTAGCCTGAAGTGTATACTGGTGGTAAACGTGGGTCGATTTTGGCGACTTTCCAGGAATTACCAGTTCAGGACGAACTCCGAAAGCTTTATCGTAAGCAGCTGCAACCTGCTGCCGGGAAGCTGCATATTCGTTGAGGTGCTGAAGTTTGATGTTGAGAATGGCGGCTTGTATGCTGTCGAGGCGGCTGTTCACTCCAATATCGTCGTGGTAATAACGAACCGTCATCCCGTGATTTACAACGGAACGTATTTTGGTGGCCAGTTCATCATTATTGGTGAAAATAGCCCCACCGTCGCCGTAGCATCCCAGGTTTTTGGAAGGGAAAAACGAGGTACAACCCACATGCCCGATGGCACCGGTTTTCTTCCAGACATTATCTTTATTGAGGTAATCGGCACCAATGGACTGGCAGGCATCTTCAATCACAAAAAGATTATGCTCTGCGGCAATCTGCATGATGGCATCCATATCGGCAGCCTGTCCGAAAAGGTGAACAGGAACAATAGCCCGGGTGCGTGGCGTGATTGCTTTTTTAATGGCTTCGGGGCTAATATTAAAGGTATCCGGTTCCACGTCAACAAGTACAGGAGTCAATCCCAGCAAGGCAATTACTTCGGCTGTTGCAATAAATGTAAAATCAGGCGCAATAACCTCGTCGCCTGGTTTCAGGCCAAGTGCCATCATGCTGATCTGCAATGCATCGGTACCATTGCCACAGGGGATTACATGCTTTACACCCAGGTATTTTTCGAGGGCGACCTGGAATTCTTTAACAGCCGGACCATTAATAAATGCAGTGGAATTAATTACTTCACTGATAGCTTTGTCGATTTCAGGCTTTATTTTTTGATATTGGGCGCTGAGGTCGACCATCGAAATTTTTCGCATAATCTGTAAATGTTTGTCGTTATTAAAATTGCGCTGCAAAGATATTTAATGTAAACGATCTAATTGCGTTCCTTGCCATATTTAAATACACCTAATCGCCCGAAAACGGATAAAAATGTACAAAAGCGTTGCCGGCAAATAACGATTTGTATCTTTGCATGCATATTCTACCAGTGACTGAATAAAATGCAGGTACTGATGCATTCAGGTGTCGGATGGAGGAATTTGAACGGCATTAAGAATTAGCAAAAAAAATCCCGGTTTACCGGAAACCAGCAAAACCAGTAAATACTATAATTAACAGCTTACCAACCGATTACAAAACCATGCAGCAATTTTATACTTTCCTCATTATATGCTACGGGCTTTTGATCCGGCTTACAGCTGTTTTCGATAAAAAAGCGGCGCTATGGGTAAAAGGCCGTTCGAGGTACTGGGTATTGCTCGACAAGGTTTTTTCAACTGCGCCTTTTAACCAACCCGGCCGCAAGCTTGCCTGGTTTCATTGTGCCTCGCTGGGCGAATTCGAACAAGGCCGGCCTATTATTGAAGCTTTCAAAGAGCAGCATCCCGAATACCTGATTCTGCTCACTTTTTTCAGTCCTTCGGGCTACGAAGTGAGGAAAGCTTATACCGGTGCCGACCATATTCTGTATATGCCCCTGGATACGCCATCCAATGTGAAGCGCTTTGTCGACAAAGTTAAACCGGATATTGTTTTCTATATCAAATACGAGTTTTGGTTTAATTTCCTGAATTACCTGCAGCAAAAACAAATTCCCACTATACTGGTTTCGGCGATATTCCGACCTGATCAGCACTTTTTCAAGGGATATGGCGAATGGCCAAGGAAAATACTGAAAGGCTTTACGCAGATTTTTGTGCAAACCGAAGATTCAAATGAGCTTTTACAGTTTATTGGCATCGAAAATGCGGTGGTAAGCGGCGATACGCGATTCGACAGGGTTGCAGCCGTTGCAGCGCAGCCAAAGGAGATAAAGATTGCAAAAGCTTTCGCAACCAACCATAAAGTACTGGTAGCCGGAAGCACCTGGCCGGCCGACGAAGACCTTATTTTCAAGCTCATTTACCAGAATAATAATAAGTTGCGGTTTATCATTGCCCCGCACGAGATCGGCGAAGACCATATTCAATCACTGATGCAACGGGCAGGTAAAACGGCGGTAAGGTTTTCGAAAACCAATGCCGAAGAAGTAAAAAATGCTGAAATCCTGATCATTGACTCTATCGGGATGCTTTCGCAGCTTTATCAATATGGTACGCTTGCCTATATCGGGGGAGGTTTCGGAGCCGGTATTCACAATATCCTCGAGGCTGCCGCTTTCGGATTGCCCGTGTTTTTCGGGCCGAACTACCACAAGTTTAACGAAGCACGTGAAATGATTGCACAAGGCGGTGCCTTTGAAGTAACCAAGCCCGATGAATTGATCAAAAAAGTAAATATCCTGCTTAACGACAAATCAGATCTGGCTACTGCCATTGCAACCAGTAGAAACTATGTTGCAAATGGCTGCGGTGCAACCGGAATTATCCTGAAACGTGTGAATGAATTGATCCAATCAAGGATACTGTAAGAGCTCAAACTGCTGATTGCGCAGCCGCGGCTCAAAACCTGCCTCGCGAATGGCCCGCTGAATGCCCGTTTCGTCGAACGAATAACTGGCACCGGCAACACTCACCACGTTTTCCTCAATCATAATAGACCCGAAATCGTTGGCTCCCCCATGCAGGCATAATTCTGCTGTATCCTTACCCACTGTAAGCCACGAAGCCTGTATGTTGTTTATGTTGGGCAACATCAGCCTGCTGATGGCTATCGTGCGGACGTACTCTTCGGAAGTTACCGAATTGGTTATGCCATAAATTTTACGCAACGAAGTACCTTCATCCTGAAATGGCCAGGGAATAAAGGAAATAAATCCTGTGGCATCCGAAGGTTTTTCGCCCTGCACGCTACGTACAAAAATCATATGCTGGATGCGTTCTTCCACGGTTTCAATATGTCCGAACATCATGGTTGCCGAAGTGGTGAGCCCCAGTTTATGCGCCTCGCGCATCACATCGAGCCATTGCTGTACGGTACATTTGTTTTTTGAAATTTTACCGCGCACCCGATCGGCAAGTATCTCGGCACCGGCACCTGGCAGGCTGTCGAGACCGGCAGAAAGAAGTTGCTCAAGTGTTTCGCGATAACTGATCCCTTCGAGTTGCGAAATATGAACCACTTCGGGCGGTCCCAGGGCATGGAGTTTCAGCTTCGGGTACAATTGCTTCAGCTGACGGAAAAGGCTGGTATAAAAATCGAGGCCTAATTTCGGGTGCATGCCGCCCTGGAAGAGCAACTGCTCGCCACCACGGGCAAAAGGTTCGTCAATTTTTTCCTTGTACTGGTCGATGGTGGTAATGTAAGCATCCTTATGGTTGGCGCCCCGGTAAAAATTACAGAACTGGCACCCCGACACACACACGTTGGTATAATTCACATTGCGGTCGATAAGCCAGGTTACTGTTTTACCAGGATGTAGCCTGTTTCGCACCTGGTTGGCGGCAAACATTAATTCGGCAGTTGATGCTTCGGTATATAATTTTATACCCTCATCCAGGTTCAGATGAAGGCCGCTGATAGCTTTTTGAAGGAGATTGGAATGCATTGGCAAGAATTAACAGCTGCAAAAGTAGATATTATTTATCCATCGCTTAGCACAAATTAACACGTAAGATATCGGGAATGTTTTTTTTGCCAGGAGTTTTCGAAACTTAAAATCCGGCGATACCAGATCAATTCTGAGGCTGGTATTTTTCTTTGTAAATATCGAAATCGAGAACTTTGAGGTGCCAACCCTTTTCCATTTTACAATGCCGGTAACGGAAAAGCAACGCCATGGTTCCGGCAACAGCCAGGGATCCGCTTACATAAGGCACCGTATTATCGACCAGGGGTTCTTCCCCGTTTATGGCGTGGTTAAACATGCTTCCGCCCAGGTAAACCAGCGAAGCCAGGTAAAGTGTTCGCCAGGCCCCATTCAGGAAATGACGGGTACGGATTACATCATTCACTTTCGAGAGCGCAAAAGTATAATTATGATCTACTGTACAAACCGAATCATCGATATAGGTAATCTGACCAGTTACATTAAACTGAGGTTCACCCATCCGCAACGCAATTTTGTCGCCGGTGGCATACATAAACCATTTTGCCTTACCAGGTTTCTGTAACAAAATAACCTTTTGCGCATCGGCTACCTGGCTGAATAACAACAACAAAATAACCGGGAGAAGGAGTAAACGTAGTTTCATACACAAATTTGTTTTCACTGCTAAAGGTAATAAAATAGGGCGAATGTGTTGTGTTAAAAATAATCAAAAATAAAATCACAATTACAATTAAGGAACCACCCTTCTGAAGCATTGGTTTTTTCCCGACATTTGTGCTTCCAGCCGTATCAAGTACATGCAATACAAGATTTATATTTTCATCCTGTTTCTCAGTTTTTTCGCGCTCCAGGGATGTCATTCCGTTTCAGGAGATTCCGTCACCATCCAGGGAACGCTTACCAATACTGCTGTTGAGCCATTGTATATTTACCAGCTGTTACCAGCCAGCAAACCGCTGGTCGATTCCGCTTTCACGGATGGATCGGGTAAATTCAGTATTACCCTGCCGGTAAAACAAACCGGTTTTTATACCCTGAAACTTCGCAACGGGCAGGAAATTACCCTGGTACTGGCCCCGCATCAAAACATTACTATAACCGGCAATGGCCAAAACCTGCGCAACAATTATCGGGTCAGCGGATCAAAAGATTCGGAATTATATGCCGCGTACCAGCGTTTTACCAATGCTAACCTCAGGCAGGTAGATTCACTTTCGGAAGTTTTTGCCGAAAACCGCGAAAACAAGGATTTCGCCCGACTGAAACCAAAGCTTGATGAGGCCTACCTGCAGATTTTCAACCGGCAGAAAGAAAGTGTGGCCGGTTTCGTGAAAGAAAACCTGAATTCGCTTGCATCGTTGCTTGTGATTGCCGAAAATTTCGGGCCTAACCCGGTACTTACAGAAAATACACATCCCGGATTATTTCTGCAACTCGACAGTTCACTTTTTCACCGCTATCCCGAAAACAGCCTGGTAAATGATTTCCACCTGCGGATGCTGAGGTTTAAAGCCGACCAGGATAATCTGGAAGCCCATAATGCCATCCTGAAACCCGGCATGCCTGCACCCGAAATCAGTCTGCCAAATGCAACAGGCACCCAAATAAAACTTTCATCACTGCAAGGAAAGCTCACATTGGTTTATTTCTGGAGCAGCTGGAATGCGCTTTGCAGGCAAACCAACCTGAACCTCGCCCCTATTTATACCAGGAACCACAATCGCGGTTTCGATATCTTTGCTATTTCGGTTGATTCGGACAGGGAGCTGTGGAAACGCGCTTATATGCTCGATAAAGCCTACTGGACACAGGTGATTGATACCAGCGGGCTTAAATCGGAATATTGCAGAACCTACGTGGTAAAATCGCTGCCAAAACTGATGCTTATCGGGAAAGATGGCCGTATTATTGCCCACGACCCGCCAATGAGGGAACTGGAAGAAATGATCAGGAAAAATATCTAAAACCAAAACTTAACCCCCGAATGATTTCAACAAAAACCAAAATATACTTTGCAAGCGACTTTCACCTGGGTATACCCGACCGGCATAGCAGCCTTCTGCGCGAACGAAAGCTGATCCGCTGGCTCGATTTGGTTCAGCAGGACGCTGAAGCAATTTACCTGATGGGTGATCTCTTTGATTTTTGGTTCGAATACAAAACTGTTGTTCCTAGGGGATATACCCGGCTATTCTGCAAGCTGGCCGAAAT
Source organism: uncultured Bacteroidales bacterium (assembly GCA_937965665.1). Classification (GTDB taxonomy): domain Bacteria; phylum Bacteroidota; class Bacteroidia; order Bacteroidales; family UBA4417; genus UBA4417. The sequence goes on along the minus strand of CALCJE010000135.1, from coordinate 3,612 downwards.
TACCGAAAAAGGCATACCAGTGCATTTTTTCAAAGGCAACCACGATTTCTGGGCATTCAACTACCTGAACGAAGAATCGGGAGTTACCATTCACGACGATACGCAGGAAATAGAACTGAAGGGGAAGAAATTTTTCCTGGCACATGGCGACGGACTCGGACCCGGAGATCACGGATATAAGTTTCTTAAAAAAATATTTCTTTCCAGGATTAACCAGTTCCTGTTCCGCTGGCTTCACCCTGACGTGGGCACAAAAATGGGTCTTTACTTTTCGAGGGGAAGCCGTATTTCGAATATGATGAAACAGGACAAAGACGAAAACTTTTTTGAAACCGATAAAGAGTTTCTTCGCATTTTCTCAACCGAAACAGCGAAAGCAAATCCCACTATCGACTATTTTGTTTTCGGGCACCGGCATATCCCGGCAAATATCAGCGTATCAGAAAAAGCACGTTGCATCATCCTTGGCGATTGGGTTAAGCATTACTCCTACGGCGAATTCGATGGACAAACTTTTGAAATAAAATATTTCGAAAAGTAAAATTCCGTATTTCGGTTCTTCACCACAAGTAATGCCAGCCGTTGGATTCCGGAATTAACAAGATTTATGAGGGAATAAAAACGCAGAGTAAGGTCAAAATGGATAATTTTACATGCTGCACCGGATATTTCTCATTTAACCATCTTTTGATCCGATATCGCGCATACATTTGTTTTCATAATACTTCAAACCAAAATAAAGATCAAATTACCCATGGAAAACCTGAAGACCTACATCCAATCCAACTCCCAACGCTTCCTCGATGAATTGTTTGGCTTAATCCGCATCCCATCCATCAGCTCACAGAGTGAGCACAAAGAAGATATGCTAAAAACCGCGCAATACATCGTGGATCAATTGCTTAAAGCCGGTGCCGACAAAGCCGAAATTATGCCTACCACCGGCCACCCGATTGTGTATGGCGAAAAGATAATTGATGCGGCTTATCCAACCATCCTTGTTTATGGCCATTACGATGTGATGCCTGTCGACCCGGTGGAACTATGGCATTCCCCTCCTTTTGAACCCGAAATACGTGATGGAAAAATATATGCCCGTGGCGCTGTTGACGACAAAGGGCAGCTTTTCATGCAGGTGAAAGCATTCGAATACCTTGTGAACACAAATCAGCTGAAGGCCAATGTAAAATGGATGATTGAAGGCGAGGAAGAAATGGGCTCGCCAGCACTGGCATTGTGGCTACCCCAACACAAAGAACTATTGAAAGCTGACCTGATACTGGTGTCGGACACCAGCATGATAGGCATTGATATTCCCAGCATTACGGTTGGCCTTCGCGGACTTGCTTACATGGAAGTGGAAGTATCAGGCCCCGACAAGGATCTTCATTCAGGTTTATATGGCGGAGCTGTGGCGAACCCGGCCAATATCCTTGCCAAACTGATTGCCTCACTGCACGACGAAAATAACCATATCACCATCCCTGGTTTTTATGACGATGTGCTCGAACTGTCGGCTGAAGAACGTGCCGATATGGCTCGTGCTCCTTTTAGCCTCGAAGAATACAAAAACAAGCTGAACATAGAAGCAACACTTTGCGAAAAAGGCTACAGCGAAAACGAATGCACCAGCATACGCCCGACTTTGGATGTAAACGGCATGTGGAGCGGATATACCGGTGAGGGTTCAAAAACCGTACTCCCGGCCAAGGCATTTGCGAAAATCAGCATGCGGCTTGTGCCGCACCAGCAACCCGGTAAAATAGCGCAACTTTTTGCCCGTCATTTCGAGTCCATTGCTCCTGATTATGTAAGAGTAAAAGTAACCGAACACCACGGCGGATATCCATATGTGGCCCCAACCAACACGGCCGCTTACCGGGCTGCCAGCAAAGCCTACGAAACCACTTATGGTAAAAAACCCATCCCAACCCGCAGCGGTGGCAGCATCCCGATCATATCAACTTTCGAGCAGGTACTGGGAATTAAGTCAATACTGATGGGCTTTGGCCTTGACACCGATGCAGCCCACTCGCCAAACGAAAACTACCACCTCGAATGTTTCTACAAAGGCATTGAAACCATTACCTGGTTTTATAAATACTATGATGAAGAGCTGAATAAAAAAGCCTGACGATTCATTCAATTAATCAAAACACCCATTCAGCAAAAAGCCGGATGGGTGTTTTTTTATGACAAGCAGGTTAAAATACTAATACTGAAATAAACCATTCTGACTCCGATCAGGCTTTATCACAGCCGTTATCAACCATATATTGGATTGTTGATTCGCTCCTGAATTCATCATGTTTTATTTGTCCGCCGGTGTGCCCTACATAGCCCATAACCGCGCAACTTACCAGCGAAAGAACAAGCGTAATAATTGTAAGAAAAAAAACGGAGCGCTCTTTTTTTATGATACTATAGATTGTTAAAACTGCAAGCAAACCGCAAGGTATCATCAGGAACAAGGAAGCTGATGCAATGTCTTCGTGCCGGTTTATCAAGCTTTCGGATATACCCGGCAGACTGTGTAAAGCATCCTTAGCCGGGTCACCGGTCAGATCAGCTACTATGGCCATGATTGAAGCAAAAACAATTGTACCTAAACCACTGATCCTGATTCCTTCATTTTTAAATACCATCCCTGAAATTAACAGCATTGTTCCGATAACTATTCCAACGATCGGGAAGTGATTGGTAAGTATGTGCAGGTATGCCCAATTCATAATTCAGTTATTTTGAAGGTTAAAAATACAAAATTCTTTTCAGGATGCAGTATTGCCCGCATTGGTGCCGGGAGTAATAAAAACTGCTGAAACAAAAAAAAGTTGCAGAACTCGTTCTGCAACTTTTTCACCATTCACTTCACTTATCACTATCTGCGTTCATTATTTGGAGTGGAACCACGTTCACTACTTCCAGAAGTCCTGTGGCTTTCACCCTGGTTACGCTCTTCTTTAGCAGCCTGTTTCCTTTCGGAACTTTCACCCCTGTTATTTGCGGCAGGTGTTTCTTTTTGTTTCTGCTCGCGTGCCGGCTGAGCCGAGGAGCGGGATGTGCTGCCCTGTTCGCGCGAAGGATTACTGTACACTTTGTTCAGATCGGGCGAGCTGCTGCGGGGCTGACTGTAACCATTGTTATTATTCCGGTTGTTATCAACAGCAGGTTTGCTCTTTTCATTATCCCTGTTTCTCTCGTTGTTACCTGAGGTTCTTTGTGATTCGGATGAAGAACGCGAGGGATTTTTTTCCGGATAAACCTGTGGGCCCATGCGTGGATCGGATTGTGATTCCCTGTTTACCGAACCATTACGCGAATCAGGTTGTGAACTGTTTCGGTTCTGAGTATTTTGCCCACCCCGCATTTCAGTATTCCTGTCGTTTGAGGTGTTGGAGGAACCACGTTGTTCGCTGCTGCTCTGCCTGTTTCCGGCATTGGCTGGCTGCTGTTTTGCCTGGTTGCGCGATTCTTCCATACTTGTGCGTGTGCGGCTGGCTCCCGGGTCGTTCGAGCGGGCATTTGTCTGTTCGATTTTGCGCCCCGTTCTTGCCTGTTCAACATTAGATCGGAAGAGCGTCGTGTAGGGAAAGAGTGTAGATCTCGGTGGTC
>CALCJE010000134.1 GCA_937965665.1 uncultured Bacteroidales bacterium | reverse complement strand
ATGCCGTTGCTAAAGCAAATAATGCACCTCCGGCACTTCCTTCCCAGGTTTTACCCGGTGAAATACGTTCAAAAAGTTTGTGTTTCCCAACCAATGAACCAACAAAGTAGGCACCGGTGTCATTTAACCATAACAACAACAGGTATCCCAGTGTTATGCCGTAATGCATGGGGCCAGCCAGGTAAACGATATCGAAAAAATGAATTAAAAGCCCAAAGGGAAATGCAATGTAAATTACTCCCAACAGGCTCATGGCGATGTTCTGGAAGGGGTATTTTTTGTTACGCCACAATTCAGCAACAAAAATCAGAAACAGGAATGGAACGATGATCACCAGCCACTCCATTGAAATAAAACCAAGTGCATGCGCTGCCAGCACCGAGTAACTTATCAAACCTGCAGAAATTGTTAACCAGCGTGATGGCTGTACCTTTTCGCCCGAAACGATGGTAACGAACTCCGAAATACTGAGATACGTTATGCCTAAGAGCAAAATCGAAAAAACGAGTTGACCCAGCATTATTGAGCCAACCATTACAATTACAAAAAATACTGCTGTGAGTGAGCGGGTTGCAAGATTATTCACTTTTAAAATCGAGTATTAATTGTTTAGCGCTAAAAGCTTCCTCGGTGGGAACATAAACTTCGATATCGCCAAACATGTATGCTGAATCTTTTTTATTCATAATAACACATTCAATACCATGGTCGTTCAGATAATCCCTCGCCATTTCAGCTTTATATAGCTGATCGGAAGCGTAAATTACAACCCAGTTATCAAACATGCATCTTAAATTTCGTCATCAGAAGCAGGCGTTTCCACAAGTATAACGAAAAGCTGCCTGGGGCCATGAGCACCCATTACCAGGGTTTTCTCAATATCGGCAGTACGGCTCGGGCCAGTAATTACTGAAAGCATGGAAGGTAATTTCCCTGCATATTTTTTCTGAACAGCCTCAAAAGCATCTTTCAGATCATCCACAAGCTGATCAACATAAGCTATTACGACATGCGTTTCGGGATACACGTTCAGGCGGCGGCTGTTTTTCGACGAAACCATAATGCTCCCTAAACGCGATACCAGAAATTCACAGCTGGTGATGCCCACGTTGAGCTGCTGCAGACTTTCTTCGTCCGAATCGAAAGGTACACCGGCCTGGGTTAGCAAATACTGCAATTCGGGCTCAGTACAATAAATATTCTGCCATTTACACTCAATATTGAGAGCCGACAAGGTTGCTGCAACTTCGGCTTCGTTTTCGCAATAAATAAATACGCCCCCGGCTTTGGTGAACTCCTGAGCAAAATTCACATCAGGAGTGTCGCTCATAGGTTTGTAAACAGGCGAATCGAAATCAACATGGGGAAAAGGATTGTCAGTCTTATAAATTAAGGCATGACGCACTTTTTTAAGCACCTTTTCCCTTGATGTACTTTCTTCCATTATGAACTAAAATTATTTACCCGACCTGGTTTTTTTGAACAAGGTAAATTTAAACATTTTTTACCTCTGATAACTGAAAAGATAAAAACTTATGCAGGGATTTCCGGTTTAGGATTAACCCCTGTACCATTATCCTCGGGCAACCCGGCAGCAGGCATATCGGTTGAATTGTTTTCAGCAGTCGTTATTTCGGATTCTTTCAATTCTTTGGTATCGCCATTGCTGTTAATCATCACATGATCGTGATCCGGGAAAGGACGTAATCCGAATATTTTTTCAAGGTCTTCGCGGAAAATAACTTCTTTCTGCAGCAGGATTTCAGCCAGCTGGTTCAGTTTTTCACGGTTATCGGTGAGCAGTTGTTTTGCCTTATCATAGGCCTGTTCAACCATTTTATGAATTTCTTCATCAATGGTGCGCGCAGTTTCTTCGCTGAACGGCTTTGAGAAGGAATATTCACTCTGGCCCGATGAATCGTAATAACTAATGTTGCCGATCTTTTTATTTAAACCATAAAAAGCAACCATAGCATAGGCTTGTTTGGTAACTTTCTCCAGGTCATTCAATGCGCCTGTCGAAATCTTTCCAAAAACTATTTCTTCGGCAGCACGACCACCCAGGGTTGCAACCATTTCGTCAATCATCTGCTCATAGGTAGTAATCTGGCGTTCGTCGGGCAGGTACCATGCGGCTCCCAGGGCTTTGCCCCGCGGAACAATGGTAACTTTAACAAGCGGGTGAGCATATTCGAGCAGCCAGCTTACAGCGGCATGGCCCGACTCGTGGTAAGCAATAACTTTCTTTTCGTGCTGCGAAATAATTTTATTGCGTTTCTCAAGTCCACCTACAATACGATCGATAGCATCGAGAAAATCCTGTTTGCCAATCATTTTTTTATCACTGCGGGCTGCAATAAGCGCTGCTTCGTTGCAGGCATTAGCAATATCGGCCCCCGAAAATCCCGGTGTTTGTTTTGCAAGGAATTCAACACTCATGGATTCGTCGAGCTTCAGGTTACGCATATGTACCTTAAATATGGCTTTGCGTTCTTCGAGGTCGGGAAGTTCGATATAAATCTGCCTGTCAAAACGACCGGCCCTCAGAAGTGCCCTGTCGAGAATATCGGCACGGTTGGTAGCTGCAAGAATAATAACGCCTGCATTGGTTTGGAAACCATCCATTTCGGTAAGCAGCTGGTTGAGGGTATTTTCGCGTTCGTCGTTACCACCGGTCATGGCACTGCGGCCACGGGCGCGGCCTACCGCGTCAATTTCATCGATGAAGATGATACTGGGTGCTTTTTCCTTTGCCTGTTTAAACAGGTCGCGCACACGCGAAGCGCCGACGCCTACAAACATTTCGACAAAATCGGAACCTGAAAGTGAGAAAAACGGAACTTTTGCTTCGCCAGCCACAGCCTTGGCGAGCAGGGTTTTACCGGTTCCGGGAGGGCCAACAAGAAGCGCCCCTTTCGGAATTTTACCTCCCAGGTCAGTATATTTTTTAGGATTTTTCAGAAATTCAACAATCTCCATTACCTCTACTTTGGCCTCTTCGAGACCGGCTACATCGTTGAAATTCAAAGAAACCATGGTATCCTTATCGAAAAGCTGGGCTTTCGATTTACCGATATTAAATATCTGGCCACCTCCACCGGCACCGCCTTTGGTCATCATACGCATAATGAGGAACCAAAGACCTACCAGTACCACAATCGGAAGTATCCAGCCCAGGATGTCGCCACCCCAGTTTTTGCGGGTAACATTTTTAACATATATCGGGCTGGTAACATTAACCTGTGCATCACGAACATCTTTTTCAAATGTTTCAACTGATCCAATCTGGTATATGTAATTAGGTGAAGTAGATGTTAACGAATTGGCAGGTTTAACATCTTTAAATTTCGGGAGTGAGAGTTTTTCCTTCTTGATGTAAACTTCAGCCTGTTCTTTATTTACCAGGTATATTTTTTCAATTTCCTGGTTTTCGAGCATCACTTTAAGTTCGCCCCAACCAATTTCCTTGGTAGTGGCACCCATATTGTTGAGATAGAGTCCAAACAGGATTACACCCAGCAAGCCATAAATCCAATAAAAATTGAATCTCATTTTTGGCATCTTAGGCATCTTCGGTCCACCAGGTCCCTGCGATTTATCTGATTTGTTGTTATTATCTTCGTTACTCATTATCAAAAGAGTATTAATTGTTTTTACTGTTACTTCTTACTTCGATCACATTTTCGCGTGGGGCATCGGCCCACAGTTTCTCCAACTGGTAAAACTCTCTTTTCTCACCTTGAAAAATATGCACCACTACATCGAAATAGTCGAGCAAAATCCATTCGCAGTTTTCAAAACCTTCCTTATGCATTGGAAAAACCCCTATAGCTTTTTTTGCTTCGGCCATTACCGAGTCAGCAAGGGCATCAACCTGCGAACGCGAGGATCCGTGGCATATCACAAAGTAATCGGTTATTGAATTGGGGATACCTGAAAGATTAAGTTTTACAATATCAATACCTTGTTTCTCCTGCATTCCTTTTACAATGATATCTGCAAGCATTCCTGAGGTTTCACTCTTTTTCCTTTTCGCCATTTATAATGTTTTAATTTCTTTATTTCATTTTCAGGCTGCCAGCTTCAAACATCGTTGCAATCAGTTCAGGTGCTTTTACTGGCAGTATTATGGTTTGGTAAGTTGTAGCAAACTGCATTGCCAAAAATCCAAATCTCCACGTAATGCAAAGGTATGGATTTACGGCATATGTTTTTTTGTTATTCGTACTGATACTTTAACAAACATCAGTCCCTTTTTACAAACGCGACAATTTGTCACATATTGATTCCTGCATTTTTCAACGCAGTTAGGTGTTATTTGTTTTAACTTTGTTTCTTAAAAGTAGTTAATAATACCTCAGGATTTTGATACACTCTACCATCATACATCTGCCCGAAACCGGATCGACCAACAATTACGCGGTGGAATTGCTGACTAAAGAAAGGCCTCCCGAAGGCTGTGTGGTGGTAACAAGCCACCAAACCAGGGGCAAGGGTACCGATACCAATAGCTGGGAAAGTGAAATAAATAAAAATCTTACATTTTCGATCATTCTTTACCCGGCTTTTGCCGCCGATCAGCAATTTATACTCAACAAAGCCATTTCGCTGGGAATTTATGATTTCCTGAAAACAGAACTCCCGCAAAGCCCTGTTTCGATAAAATGGCCGAATGATATTTACATTGGGGATAAAAAAGTATGCGGTATCCTGATCCAGAACTCCATTATAGGTTACCAGTTCGATTATGTGGTTGCAGGCATCGGGTTGAATGTAAACCAGGAAATTTTTATAAGTGATGCTCCTAACCCGGTATCACTTAAAATGATCACAAAAAAAGATTACAACCTGGAGGACGTTCTCGAAAAATTGCTGAATTCTATTTTTGAAAAATATAGCCTTGTGCAGCAAAATAAAGGCAGGCTTATTGAAAATGAATATTACCAGGCGATGTACCGGCTTATGGAATGGCACCGGTATTTGGTTAACAAAGTGGAGGTAACAGCCCGTATTACCGGCACAAGCCCTTACGGACAATTGCTGCTGCAAACACAAACACATCAGGAATTAACCTGCGATTTGAAAGATGTAAAATTTGTGATCTGACCAACAGGGCTCCCCAAAGACTGACAGGAATAACCTACAGAAGAATTACGCTCAGAAATCGGGCAAACCCAGGCGGATAAAGCGCTAACATGCGGTTGAGGCTATTTAATTTTCTTCCTGGTGTCAATCTCCATCCCGATATTTCCTTTGTTTACCGAAATCGGATCGATAAGTAGTGAAGGCACCATTTTAAAACCATTATTTACGGTGTAGGTGGCATAAAATATATTGTTTCCGTTAGCCATATCCATGGCCATACGTGCGGCATTGGAAGCAATATCCTCAATTGATTTGTACACTGACATGGTTTGATAGCCTTGTATGATGTATTCGCGGGCCTGTGTATCGGCATCCTGGCCGGCAACCAGCACTTTTCCCGCCTGGCCTCGCTCCTGCAATGCCTTTATAGCACCTCTTGCCAGCAGGTCGTTGCCGGCAATAAAAGCATCAACTTTATAATTCCTCAAACATTCTTTGGCAGCTTCGTAACCGGCATCAAAACTCCACGCGTCCACCATTTTGTTGTACACCACTTTAATATCTCCTCTTTCGATATATGGTTGCAGAATACCCATTTGCCCGAATTGCAACAGAAATGAATTTTTGTCGGTCGACGCCCCTCCGATAATGGCCACGTTTCCTTTCTGCAGCCTGTTTTTAATATAATCGGCCTGCAACTGCCCGACCTTCACATTGTCGAATGACACATAATAATTAACGTCTGCATCTTCTATCAGCCTGTCGTAGGAAATTACGCCAATGGAGGCTTCCTTGGCCAGCTTAACTATCTCCGAGGCTTTTCGCAAATCAACCGGCAGCACCACCAGGATATCTACTTTCTTATCGATGAGTTCTTTCGCCTGCTCAATTTGGCGGTCAGGGTTACCATTGGCCGACAAACAAATTACCTTGCCTCCCAGGGATTTTACTTTCGCGATGAAGAATGTTGTGTCCTGTGCCCATCGTTCGACATTGTACTGGTCCATTAACAGGCCGATGACGTGTTCTTTTTGGACGGGTTTGCAATTGTGAATCAGAATTAACCCTCCAAGCAGTAATACCATTGTAAACAATAACCTGGTTTTCATAATGCATTTGTTTTGGGGATTATACATCAGGGGACTTTTGATCTTCGGAATCGACAATACAAGCGATTAATGATGTACACGGTTTCACATCCTAAAGATAAGACATTTTGACGCCAATTCAAAATATCTTTGAACAAATTTGATCCTCCATAATGCTATAGAGCCCTGTATATGTAATACTTAGTACCTGTTAAGGATTAAAAAACTTGATAAACATAAAACAGATTTTGAACTAATTGAATTTAGTACAAAAAGTTTCGGAATACAAATTTGTAATTCTGGCAGATAAAAATTAAAACATGAACTTGATAAAATCGAAAAGCAATAAACAAATTTACACTTCAACTATAGTCTTTGATTTCAAAGCAGGTTTTTCCTGGTTCATGCTTTCAGCAACCAATTCAGCAATATCCAATACCGGGGTACCACTCCCGGGGCCGAAAGTTTTTTTGCAAAGCGGGCAGGCGGTTACGAGAATATCTGGGTTTGGTTCGCAAAGGACATTGAGCGCATTGTCGCGGATTACATTACGCTGGGTGGCACTCATGTTCAGTTCGCCAATACTGCCCCCGCAACACAGGGCATTGGCACGTTCCTCAGTAACTCCTGCTACTTCTGAAATTTGTTTCAGCACATGTCGGGGTTGCTCGTAAATGCCCGATCCGCGGCCTAGTTCGCAGGGATCGTGATACACCGTCTTTATACCCAATGGATTGAGCGTAAGTTTTTTATCCTCCACCAGCTTATCAATAAACACTGAATGATGCATTACCTGCATGCCATCAAGTTTATAATCATTATTGAATACTTTATAACAAATCGGGCACGAGGTTACCAGGATTTTCGCATTTGTACGCTTAATTTTCGAGGTATTTTCAGCAACCAGTTTTAATGCTGCATCTTTCATCCCTGCAAGTTTAAGAGGCCGTCCGCAGCATATTGAACCATCCTCATCGAGAAAGGTATAATTAATGCCGGCTGCTTCAAAAATTTGCAACATGGCGCGTTTTACAGCCGGCGTAAGATGCCCCATACACCCGGCAAAATATACCACATCTACATTTTTTTCAGTTTCCTGCCTGGCGGGCAGATAGCTAAAATCAGATGCCAATATCTTATTATCTACATTCCTCGCTCCTACCCTGAGCCCCAGCGTATCAATACCAACCGGGCAAGCCTCCAGACATCGGCCACACATCATACAGTTGGCATTCAGCGAAATATCAGGTTGCTTATCGCGCAGGGAACGGATAAAATAAACTGCGGTTGATCCGGTCAGCCCAACCTGGTTCATCTGGCACACATCAATACAAACACCGCATCGCGGGCACGATCGTATTTCAATTTCGCTGAAACTGCCGGGGTACTTGCCGGGCTCGATGCCTGCATTTCGTAAAAAAATAAGTACGATTTCGGTTGGGATGTGCATAAACCGGCTCCATGGAAGAGTGACAAAGAAAACACCTAACATGGTTGAATAAGCCCACCAGGCAGGGTAAGCAAGGTATTGAACGGGCAGTATAAGCGCGAAGAAGCTTCCCAGCGTATTGGTCAGGAAACCTCCGCCCTGGTAAATACCGGCAGTGAAACTTTCGGCCAGCAGCCGCATCGGGAAAATCAGCCATAACGAAGTGAGAGCCCACCGATCGAAACTGTTGTGTTTCGTAGTTCGCTTTAACCCGAACCATTTCGAACGTGTTCGTTTAAAAAGCGCCAGCACAAGACCTGAGAGCACATAAAGCAGCAACAAATCCATGGTAAACCTGAAAAAGCCGGGAAGGGTAAATATTTCGAACGGCAGAACCCGCTTGTCGTGAATAAAGAATTTGAGGAAGATGGGGTAGTAAGGAGGATTGATATGCCCACCGCTATAGATACGCGATTCGAGGTTTCCCATCACGATGAGCAAAAACCAGCCCAGTGCAAAACTCATGTGCATGTAACCCAGCAATGCATTACGCTTAAACATTTTACGATGCAGCAGGCTCTCGAGGAAAACTTCCCTGAGGGATTTAAGCAGGTTTACTGAAAACAGTGCCATGCCTGCCTTTACCCTGTCAGGTGCATCCATCAGTGCAATCCACCGGCTGTACTTAATGACCAGAACAGCCACAAGAAAAAGCAGTCCAATAAAGAAAGGAAGGACAAACAGATCGAAGGTCATGGATGAACAGTTGTTAATGCTTTGCTGATCTGAATTATGAGGTTACGCGTGCTCACATTGCGCGGGCACACCAGCTGGCATTTGCCGCAGAGCATACATTTCGAAATTTCTTTTTCAAGGCTTTTGATTTCGTCGCGGCGCAGCAACAGGATAATTTTGCGAAGGCTGAAATCGGTAAATTGTGCTGCCGAACAGGTGGCGGAACATGTGCCACACGAAATGCAAAGATTAAGCGAAGGTTCGGCATTAGCAACAATCCGGCTAATGGTATGATCATTGGCATCAAAATCAATTTGCCTGTCGCGTGTCACTATATATCCGAAGTTTACAGCTTTTTTATCCATTGCAGCGCATTATTTCTTAAAAAAATCAGCCACCGCAAATGCTGCTGAACGGGCATCGGCAAGGGTATCGGCTATCGATTTGGGACCTGAACATGTACCTGCCACAAACAACCCGGGAATCTCAGTATAATTGGAGTGCAATACTTCATCAACGGGCTGGATAAAGCCATCTGAAACGCTTTTTAAGCCCATTCGCCGGGCCAGCGTCCTGGTGTTTGCCCGGGGCTCCATACCAACCATAAGCACCAACAGGCCGGTTTTGATGCGTAGCGGTTTCCCCAGCAATGTATCTTCAACTTTCACTACCACGTTGCCATCCTGATCTTCGGTAGATTCGCTGAGCCTGCCGCGGATAAACTGAATATTATATTTTTCCTGTGCCTCCTTGTACAATTCTTCATAATGCCGGCCGAACATCCGTAAATCCATATAAAAACAGAAAACTTCGGCATCGGGAAGCTTTTGTTTTACTTCAATGGCCTGTTTTACAGCGGTTATGCAACATACTTTTGAACAATGGAGGTTATTTACTTTTTCGTCGCGCGAACCCACGCAATGCACAAACCCAATCCGTTCGGGCTTGCGGCCATGGCGGTTCAGCAGTTCTTTGCCCGAAGCAAAAAGTTCTTCGAGATCGGCAGAAGTAATTACATTTTCATAAATTCCATATCCATATTCCTCTTTTCGGTGTGCATCGAAAAGCTGGAATCCGGTAGTCATTACAACTGCATCGGCTTTTGCCTGCCAGCCATTGTGACCGGTAACCGTAAAATAATCATTCACTGCTTCCATGCCGGTTATTTTGGTAGAAACCTGCATTTTAACGGAAGGGTTGAGCCCTTTCCGGATATTGTCCAATGCTTCGTAACCCGGCATCAGGGAGGGAAATAAAGCATGCCATTTTTTCAGATGCCCGCCGCTTAAGTCTTCCTTTTCGACTAATGTAACATTGAAGCCGAATTTTGCCAGGCTGGCCGAAGTTTCGAGACCTGCCGGGCCTGCTCCAATAACTACAACGTGTTTTGCCATGCTTAAGTGAGTTGTTTTACTTTATAAATCGAGTATTCCAAAATCCATTCCGGGTATTAATCAGCATAAAATTTCAGGTACGAGGGAGATTCAGGTATACCTATGTCTTCTCCATTTTTGCCTTTAAATTTCTGCGAAGCATCGTAAGGTATCCCAATTTTGTCGAGTAAAGGCTCAGCCTGAACCTGGTGCACCTGTAAGCCTATCTCCCAAGGATTATAACCCATGAGCATTCCTGCCACTTCTTCGTATGTAAAAACCGGGATTCCGTGGTTATTTTTACCGTAAGTTTTGCCTTCCATTTCGCTGAGTGCATACTGCCAGCGATCGAGGAACATCGGGCACCCCGGGCAGTTGGTAATAATCAAATCCGGCTCGTAGGGTTCCATGGATTCAAATTTCTTTTTGGAGCACGAAATTGAAAACCCGCGGTTAGCCTGCACCAGATATTGCCTGAATCCAAATCCACAGCAATGCCGGCGCTCAGGGTAATCAACCACTTCTCCGCCCCATGCTTCTATCATTCCTGAAAGCACATATGGGTATTCGGCACCGCCTATGCCTTTGTGGGGAAACATTTTTGAATAATGGCAACCAATATGTTCGACTACTTTCAGGGGTTCACCGGTATTTTTATCAACCAGTTTAAATTTAGCCTTTGCCGCAATCTGGTGCCTGAACTTATAAATAATATCACTGGCATGGGCCAGGTTTTTGGGCTTATTGAACTCGCGCCTGGTTGCTTTGTAGAGGAATTCCCTGATGCGAGCTTCCGTTTCCGGGAAATGATGCCAGGTTTCGAGGATTTCGGTATACAAACCGAAACTGGTAATGCACGATGCGGCATAGTTTTCGTACCCGGCTTCGGTCATCAGTGCAAACTGCCTGGCAACCACCGTCATGGTGGTATCGAAAGGAACTACATCGGAATGATACCCAATGCCTGTGCACGAAGTGTGGTGTGCATTGTCATGAATATCTTTGCCCAGTTCATCTTTCAGAATTTTTACAAATACAGCCTCTGCACCCGGGAAAAAAGTTTGCCTGATGCAACTGCGGGCGTAAAAATAATGGTCGTCGGCAATTTCTTTCTGGTAGTCCTGCCAAATCAGTCGTTTCCCTTCCAGTTTCATTCGTGGTTATGTTTTTGATTATTGGCAGTATAGATGTGTTTAAAATATTCGCTCCCGGTCCCGGAACCGAATTCAAGACCCATTTCCTCGGCTTTTTGTTTCGAATATTCTTCGATCTTTTCGTAACGTTCTTGCCCACCTGTCACCTCAAATATCCGTTTTAGTTCTTCCAGGTCATTTTGAGGTACTTTCCGAAGTGCGCCCGGGCCTTCGCCGTTGTAGTTTGCACCTAGTTTTTCCATGAGAGGAACCAGGTTTTTATGTTCCCACTCCCAAACCGGACCTTGCTCCGGATGCATTTCAGGCACCACGGCATCAGGTCGCATACAATAACCGCTGGCTAAAATCTGGTCGCCTATAGCACGCTTAACGGCCAGTTGCTGGCGTCCTTTTTCCGATTCAGTAAAATAACCCAAATCCTGAGAGAGCGAACGTAAGGCAATTATAAGCAGGCCTGGCGCATTACCACGCGGGCAACGTGTCTTGCACGACATACATTCACCACAGTACCAGATGGCGTCGCCGCTCATCAGTTCGCGTATCTTATCATCGTCCTGCGATTGAACGGTGGTGGCAATAACCCTGGGATCATAATTATAAAATTCAGCTGCGGGGCAAATAGCTGTGCATGTACCACAGTTTATGCAGGCTTTCAGGCTTTCGACAAACCTGATATCAGTAGCCAACCGGTTGTAGAGTTCTCCCAAAATATAAAGTTTTGAAA
>CALCJE010000133.1 GCA_937965665.1 uncultured Bacteroidales bacterium | reverse complement strand
AACGTATTTCTGCGAATTGTTGAGGATTACAGGTTGCAGTTTCACATTACCCGGTTTGTAAACCCCATGCACGTTACCAAACGAAGCAGCAATGGTGAACTTATCGCTGACTTTCATCAGTTCTTCGTAAGCATAGGCAACATCTTCGGGTTGAGTGTACAGTTTTGAACTGTCGACGCCTGAATTATCAATGCCGTCTTCTTCTCCACCGGTAACGCCGAGTTCAATTTCGAGGGTCATGCCCATTTTGCTCATACGGGTGAGGAATTTTTTACAAATCTCGAGGTTCTCCTGTAACGACTCTTCCGAAAGGTCGAGCATATGCGAGCTGAAAAGCGGTTTCCCGGTTTCGGAAAAATGTTTTTCGCCGGCGGTGAGTAAACCTTCAATCCAGGGTAACAGTTTCTTGGCCGCATGGTCAGTGTGCACTATAACAGGAACTCCGTACAGTTCGGCCATAGCGTGTATATGTTTTGCACCCGAAACAGCACCTGCAATAGCTGCTTTCTCGCCATCGTTACTCAGGAATTTACCTGCATAAAAATGTGCTCCGCCATTCGAAAACTGGATGATTACCGGCGAGTTAACTTCTTTTGCTGCCTGCAAAATCGCATTTATTGAATCGGTGCCAACTACGTTTACTGCCGGAAGGGCAAAATGATTCTGTTTGGCAATGCGGAAAATTTCCTGAACGCCGTCGCCGGTAACAACACCGGGGGCCACTTTTTGTAAAACTTTATCTGACATATTGTTATGAATTATTGTGTTATATTTTATTGGATTACAAAGATACGTCTTTTTATACTTAGCTGTTTTACAAAAACTTAAAATTAAGCGTTCCTCTGAAGGGAAAATTTGTCATTCTACACTGTCAAAATGTAAGAATCCAGCGTCAGGATGTCACCATTTTTATTGTAAATGTGGAGATTAAAATGTCAGTAAATCAATAAGATGTGGATTTTTATTTCATTTTTTGAAGGCTGGCATTTTTTTTGAAAACGAGCGATACGAAAAGTTCACTTACGTATAACAAATTAAAAAGGAGGTTATTATGTCACTCATCAAAAGAGACAGTTATTTGCCCACCTGGTCAAATCTCTTTAATGATTTCCTGAACCGTGACTGGTATGATTGGTCGAACCAGAATTTTTCGCTCACCAACACCACTATACCGTCAGTAAACATTAAAGAAACGGAAAACGATTTCGAAGTAGAGATGGCAGCGCCGGGCATGAAAAAGGAAGATTTCAATCTCGAAATCCACAACAATGTGCTGACCATCTCATCCGAAAAACAAACCGAAAATAAAACGGACGACGGCAAAAATATCACCCGCCGTGAATTCAGTTACCAGTCCTTCAGCAGGTCATTTACCATGCCTGTAATTGTTGATACGGATAAGATCTCGGCTGCATACGAAAATGGTATACTCCGGGTTATCATCCCCAAAAAGGAAGAAGCAAAGCCAAAGCCTATGAAACAGATTAGGGTTTCGTAAACGTGAAACAGCCGGAATTGCTCCGGCTGTTTTTTATTGTATTTACTGCAAATATCTGACAGGGGTTCCTATTTTTTATCAATTACAAGAATGATAGCACCTCTGGCCGGGACTTTTACTTTGATGCCATTGGCTGTGACCGATGAATAAGCTTTGAGGGACTCATAGTCGGCTGGTCCACCGGCTACTCCTGATGGCCCGGATCCGTTTACTATAACTTTTCGTGAAAACTCTCCATTGTCGCTGTCGCCCTCGAGAGAATACCAGTAAAACCGGTTCCCGGTGCGGAAATTCTTGGTTTTAACCGTTGCCGTGATTGCTCCTGCAGTAGGATTTACAATAGTTACATTTAACTGTCCTGAGCTATACGTGGATGCATAAGCATACAAACTACTTGTTGTGGTGGCCGATACGAGCCTGTCGCCAAGCATTTTCTGAAAATAATAGAGATAATAAAAACTTGGCCTAGGACTCCATTTAGAAACTCCGGGCTCATCACCTGAGCTAAAAAGGCCGTGATCATTCCCGTTTTGCCAGCCATTTATCAGGTCCCAGCGTGTAGCTAAACCATAGTTGTTTTTAAGGAGTTCGCCCAGTACAGTGATCGCAAAACCACCGCTTACATTCGAAACCTGTTGCATGGAGCCTGAGGCAAACATGTTCCATTCGTCGAGCACAACAGGTTTAAGTGCGCATCCATTTACTTGTAACGTTTGCTTAATAAAATCCATCATGGTTTTGGGAACAGTTGCTGCAGCCTGGTAAATTTGGGTTGCTGTGGAATTTGTATTGTAAGGAGTGAAATAATTGTGAAGCACATAAAAGTCGGCTTTGTTGCCACACCCCGGCATCATGCCTGCATTCCAGGTTTTCAGACAGGTGGTTTGCCACGATTCAGTTGCGGGAGTTTCAACAGCTACAGCTCCGATCTTGATTTTAACACCAATTTCGCTGGCAGCTTTTTGCATTGAATCGACAAATACTTTGAAATGTTGCGCATATAAGGCCCCGGTCAGATATTCAGGTTGTCCGTCCTGGTTTACCGATTTGTCAATCCGATAGCCCCATTCCCACGAACCGAAATTTTCGTTCCCTATTTCCCACAATTCTGTTCGTCCTTTGTCGTAGCGGACCCAATCGGCAGCAAGATGTGCTGCTGCTGCAACAGGATCAGGACTTGTTCCATACCTTGCATAACCGTAGTTAACGGTGATAAGTCCTTTACAGTTGGTTTGCCCCAGCATGGTATAATAATTGTCAAGTGAGCAAATCCAGTTATAGTCTGTCATGCCATAGGAATAGCCGGGTGCTGCCTTGTTACCATCCGCATTCATGATCTGGGCCGGGGCATCGGATGGATTCTCATCCTGTTTGGCATTCCAGAAATAGGCATCGCTGGAACTACCTCCCGGGAAACGGAGAATATGTGGATTTAAGCTATTAATTTGGTTAACGAACTGCTGGTTTCCGGCTACAGGACCTGACCACCATACTTCATTATGACCGAATACTGATACAGGTATTTTTGTGAGAATGGTTGAAGCATCGACATTAATTGTAGCTCCGGTAACCGATGGAATTACAGCTTCGCTATAGGTTGGGGCTGTAAATGATTTACCTTTCCAGTCGTCGAGAAAAAAACCAATGGTGGCTGCGGTTGCAGGATCAACCCCGGGAACTACCGTAGTATCTTCAACGATAACCGGAGGGGGTGGATCTTCGGTGGTCTTTTTACACGAACAGAATATGGCCAGGAAAATCACCGAAGCAGTTACCAGGACCATTTGATGAGGAACATTCATAAGTTATTAATTGATTTTGTGAATTTTAGATTCACTCATTGGCTTTTAGTTGTTCAGATACTTTTGGTTGTTTTAATTACATTGCCCGGGTTCACTGGCTTGGTGTATAGTCTTCAGTTCTTTTAATAATCTCAAGACACATGCGCCCGTTGTGATACGGGCATTTCCAAAATCCGGCCTTATCGTCTTTTTTATTTTTTGAACCATCGGGCATTATACTCCAGAACCATTCGCCATTTAAAGTATCAACAAGGTTTTGTTGTATGTATTCAAAATTGTGAATGGCCGTGTGAAGGTATTTTACATTGCCGGTAAGTTCAAATGCATTGTAATACCCAACAACAGCTTCGGCTTGTGGCCACCAATGTCTTTCGAAATCGCAGTGCCCGGTTAAATTGTTCTTTTCATAAATCAGGCTTCCGTCTTTTTGTAATCCCTGCATGCTGGCATCAGCAATGTTGAGGCAAATTGTCTTAACCCTGGCAAGAAGTGCTTCATCGTTGAGTTCCAATGCAGCTTCGTAAAGCAGCCATGAGCTTTCGATGTCGTGACCGTATGATGTAACCGCTGATTTGCATGTCCAGTTTTCGTCGAAAAACAGGTTGAGGTGCCAGCTTTTACTATCGATGATTTGATCAAGAAATATTTCTATCAGGTTCCTGAGTTTGGAAGCCAAAGTATCATCTTTCCATATCCTGTATAGGTTTGTATGTGCCTCGAGTATATGGAGATGGGTGTTCATGGTTTTCTTCTCGTTGGCATCCTTTTCGCTCAGGCGCATGTCGTAGAGAGGCTTCCAGTCGCGGCTGCAGGCTTCAAAATAGCCATTTGAAACAGGGTCGAAACTGTATTTTTCTATTAACCTGAATAGCGATATTGCCGAATCAAGGCTCTGCGCATCGCTTGTTGCCTGGTAATACTCTGCCAGGGCGTAAATAAAAAATGCCTGGGAGTAAATCTGCTTCTTTGCATCAGATGGATTGCCAAGATAGTCAACGCTCCAAAAGGTGCCTTCAAAAGCAGGATCGAAAAAATGAGAAAAAATATAATCTCTTGCAGATGTAGCAGTTGCCAGGTAAGCCGGATTTTTGAACGCCCGGTAAGCAGCTGAAAAAGTCCATAGAATACGTGCATTCAGAATTCCACCTTTGTCAGCCTGAGGAACAAGTTGTCCGTCGCCTTTAATTTGTCCGTAAAAACCCCCATGCACATTGTCCTTCATCTTATTCATCCAGAATGGAAGAATATTATCTGACAACGCTTCAGTAAGTTGTTCTTTAAGTGCTATTGGATTGTATTTCAAGAGCGGATGCTTTATAAATTTTTTTTAACCCAATTATTGAATTTTGGCAATATTCCGTTTCAGGTTAAGCTGTTCCGAAATTTCTTTTACTTTTTTATCAGAAAGCGGGTAGAACAACATGCCCGCGAAAGCCAGTACGCAGCATGCGGCCGGCATAAGGCTGATCATCATGTGTTCCCCAAAAATGGTTTGCGCGCTTTGCTCAACTGCTTCGGGTGCATAATGGAACATGGCTAAAATCCAGCCACTCATCGCTGAGCCTAAGGCCCAGCCTAATTTCTGCGACATGGAAGAAGAGGAAAAAATCAACCCGGTTGCACGCCTGCCTGTTAATAATTCCTGGTGATCCACTATATCAGCAAACATTGACCACAACAAGGGCAGCACGTACCCGGCGAAAATGGAAATCATGAACTGGAAAATCAATATCCAGGTTATATTATTCGGAATAAAGTAAAAGCCTGTGCTTAATACTCCGGCTATCAAAACTGCGATCATATAGGTCCGCTTTTTACCGAACCTGCCTGAGATTGACGGGGCAGCCATTACTCCAATTAAATTGGCAGCCTGTCCTACCAGGAAATATATGGTAGTTATATCCCAGCCGGTGCCACCCATCCGATAATTTACTTTAACATAATCCCTGAAAAAGTAGATGGCAACACTATCGCGGACAGCATTAAAAAGTAAAGCAGCAAGACCGGTTGCTACCAGAATCCACCACGGGGTATTATGAAACAGGTTTTTCAGGTCTTTTCTGACAGAGGCATTTTCTTCACTCTCAATTTGCGTTACCCTTTCTTTGGTCCAGCTGAAACACAACAAAAATAAGATCACACAAATCATCCCTATCGCTCCAACACCCATCACCCATCCTACAGGAGAGGTGCTAATGGTGGACTCAACAGCCCTGGTTGTATTTGCAATGTTATTTGCACCGAATGTTTTTGAGAAAAAGTCAATCAATGGTTGTAACAACATAAATGTTACAAAACTGCCAATGAACGCGAATGACATACGGTACGAGGAAAGGGAATTCCTTTCCTGTGGGTCCGACGAAATAGCCCCGAGCAGCGAAGCATAAGGCACGTTGATCAGTGAATACACTATCATCATCAACGAATAGGTGATGTATGCGTAAATTAACTTACCGGTTTGGCCGAAATCGGGTGCAAAAAAGGTTACGGCGCCCATTACCGCGAAAGGAAGAGCAAACCACAATATAAAAGGCCTGTATTTGCCGTAACGGCTTTTGGTCCGGTCGCTGATAATTCCAACAAAAACATCGAAAAATGAATCCCACAATCGCGCAACCAGGAACATTGTGCCGGCTGCAGCTGCTGTAATGCCCAGAACGTCAGTATAAAAAAACAGGGAATACATCCCGAAAATCTTCCAAAACATCGAAGAAGCTGCATCTCCCAAGCCATAACCAATTTTCTCCCTGAGACTGATTTTTTCTGTAATCATAGTTTGAGCTTATTTTTTCAAATGTAATTAATTCGTGCTTTGAAAGTTCAGTTTCAGGAAACAGCTTTTCGGTTAAACCTGCCGTACCTGCTGATTTTTGTCGAAGCCATTGATTTCGGTTAATCCTTTTTGGGCCATATAGTCTATGTTTTTTTCGACGAGGTTACGCAAGGTTGCAACCGATGTGGCCGACCGGAACCTGTCAGGCGGTGTATTGAGACAATAATCGGTAAGCCTGGCAATACTTGAAGTGGCCACATGCAAACGGGTATCGGACGATGCATAATAAATATAAACCGTTCCGTCATCGTCAGTTATCCATCCGTTGGAAAAAAGTACATTTGATACATCACCGATCCGTTCTACACCTTCGGGAGCCATAAAATAACCGGCGGGTTGAGCAATGATACGGGTAGGATCTTCAAGTGAAGTCATGAACATATATAGTACATACCTGAGGCCTGCTGCGCAGCCTCGCACACCATGTGCCAGGTGTAGCCAGCCTTGAGGTGTTTTGAGCGGATGAGGCCCCTGGCCATTTTTCAGTTCCTTGATGGTATGATAATTACGGCTGTCGATAATAATTTCATCTTTGGCTTCGGCTTTTGTGATATCGTCAACCAAGGCCCATCCGATTCCACCACCGGAACCAGCATCAATAAAACCATCCTGAGGCCTTGTGTAAAGGGCATATTTGCCGTTAACAAATTCAGGGTGAAGCACTACATTTCGCTGCTGGCTTTGTGATTTAAGATCTGCAAGCCGCTCCCAGTGCTCGAGGTCGTGAGTGCGTGCAATGCCGGTTGATGCGACGGCCGAACTCAAATCGGTTTTGGATGCATTTTTGTCTTTGCGTTCGGTGCAGAAAAGACCATAAATCCAGCCGTCTTCGTGCCGGGTAAGCCTCATGTCGTAAACATTGGTGTCGGGATCTTCATTTTCGGGCAGCGTCAGGGGGAAATCGCGAAAACGAAAATTATCAATGCCATTATTGCTTTCGGCAATGGCAAAAAATGATTTCCGATCGTGGCCCTCCACACGGGCAACCAACACATATTTATTGTTAAATTTCATAGCCCCGGCATTAAAAACGGCGTTTACTCCAATCCGCTCGAGCAGCATGGGATTTGTAGCCGGGTTAAGATCGTAGCGCCAGAAAAGCGGAGTATGCGCCGCAGTAAGAACAGGGAACTGGTATCTGTCGTAAATGCCGTTCCCCAGTGGGTTCCGGTTATTTTGCCTGTTGATTAGCAATTCGTGTTCTTCGGTAAGTAATTGAAGTCGTTGTTTGAAGATAGCATCCATTTCTGTCAGCATTTATACTGTAACTATTTGTAAATGTGTATTTTTTCCAGATCCCTGAGGAAGAATGTTTCCTTGAGATCGTATAATTTCCTGAAATCGTTTTCACTTATTTGACCGGGATAGGGCATGTAGTAATGGTTTGGCCTGTTGGCTGCATTTCGCCAGAATAAAGCATACGAAACCGGCAAGCCTTCCACAGAAGGATAAAATGTTTTAGTCCACCATTCGGCAGCCGGAATTTGCTCGTACCCAAGCTCGGTAATGGCTGCAACTTTCTTTTTTGAATTTGCAAATTCAAGCAGAATTTTAAGCCTGCTGGTCAGGGTTTTAGAGAAATCTTCGTTGGCTTGACCGGCATTCTGATACATATCGAATCCTACAATATCAACAAATTTGTCTCCCGGGTACCGATCAGCAAATTCATCAGTTGTCGTGAAGTCGCCTCCTGTAGAGAATGCGAAAACAAGGTTGTGAAGTTTTTTGGTTTCAGTAAGATATGTAAATGTAAATTGCCATAGCTTGCTGAATTCACCAGCCGTACAAAGTGTTTTTCCCCACCAGAACCAGCTTCCTGTCTGTTCGTGAAATGGCCTGAAAATTACCGGGATGGGTTCGCCTTTTTCGTTCTTTAAGGAGGATAAAAACGCTGCAACCCGATCGAGCCAGGCGATGTACACAGTACGTGTTTCCCCTTCGGTAAGAATACTCCGGACTACGTCCTTTCGGCTTACATCCCATGCATTGCCGCCGGTAAGCGGGTTATTCAGGTGCCAGCTGAAGGTATTTATACCGCCCTTGGAATATACCTCGAGTGCGTATTTCTTCATATCTGCAAAAGGCACGGAATCGAGATTCACCAAGGATTCATTTTCAATTCCACCCAAATCCCAACCAAAAACGGCAGGGTAATCGCCACAAACGCGCAACACATCCGACTTTCCTTTCGGGGCTTTCCAGCCTTTTCCATAAGCCAGGTCGTCCTGGTGACCAATCATAATTCCTTTAGCAGAAAGCGCTTTCATGTTGGCCAGCAGTTTCACGGTTGCCGGAGCAGCATCAGGATCTGCAGTAAATACCCTGGCATAGTCCTGGCTTCTGCAAGCCATGGAAAACAGGAGAATAAATAGAAACAGGAAGTTTGCTGACTTCATGAGGTTTATCTTTTTAATAATGCGTTCAATTTTTGATTATACCCGGCAATAACCGTAATGGTAGAATCGGAATTAAAAACCGAATTCAGGCCCTGTTCTTCATTAGGCGGATCGCCAAGGTAGTCGTCGCCTTTCGCCCAAAACAGGTGCGTCGGTCTGCCTTCGCCGGCAAATCCCCAGAAATTACAACCTGCAAGCACATCTTTTCTCTTACAATGGTCTATCACTTTATCGAAGGCATTGGAATAGTACTTGTCGCGACAGGTTGTCTTTTCGTTGAGTGTATAACCGTGAAAATCTCGGGGTAACCCAAACTCTTCAAGTACAATTGGTTTCCCCAGCCGCCTGGCAACTGTTATCTGGTCGTCGATGTATTTATTGGTATTGATGATACTTTTATTCAACGATCCTGCAATATCTTTAACATCGAGCCAACTCCAGTTTTTAGGCCAGATGTGCATTGTTAAATAGTCAATCTGCGGCAGCGAATGGATTTTCTCGAATGCTTCAAGTGAATTTTCGCATCCCCACTGGCCTTCGGTACCCGTTGTGATAAGATGATTTTTATCGAGGGCCCTGATTACGGTGGCAGTTTCTTTTACGTATTCTTCAAGAGCCGGAAGATTTTCGGTTGAGAATGCCCTTGGTTCATTTCCGATTTCCCAGGTCATGATTGCCGGATCGTCGGTGTATTTTTTGCCGGTATAGCGATTTGTACGGCTCAAAATGAATTTTATATGGTTGAAAAATTGTTCTTTACAGTTATCGCAATGGAGAAACTGTGCTGAAAAGCTCATAAACTGAGGCCAGGTATTGGGTTTTACCATAGGGTAGGGGATTGGCCCATACCCGTTCCAGTTCAGGTATTGTGCGAAACCGCCCGACCAGTCCCAGCTGTTATTTAAGAACAAAATAGCATGCTGACCACGTTTGCCCATTTCAGCCAGCAGGAAATCGAGCCCGTCGAGGATTTCGTCGTTATATTTCCCGGGTGCTGTTTGCAACGAAGGGGTTACCCGGAAAGGCTCATCATCAGGACCTTCGGCACCGGCCTGTACACGCAGGTTGTTGATGCCATTGCGTTTCATAAAATCAAGCTCCCGGAGCAAACGTTCGCGATCGCCATATTTGCCTGGGGATGCTATAATGGCACCATACCAATAATTTGCGCCAATGTAGTAATAAGGTTTTCCGTCAAGGGCGAAATGGCCGCCTTCGGCCTTCACAAACTGAGGCTGAGCCGCGATTCGGACAGAAAAAAGCAGTAGCAGGGTACTGAACGTCAAAAATCTCGAAATCATACTAATACAGGTTCACATTCTGGTATAAATAAGCGCTGAATTTCTTTTTTTTGTCTTAACAATTTCTCATTGTAAAGATGATAATCATTTACCCATAAAAATTAATATTATTTTATCCTTGTAAAATACTTTTTGTTGAATAATCCTTAATATTTTGATTCAAAAAAGTATGTTAAATCCTAATATATAAGACATTCTAAAGTATTTTTTATTTCAAAATAAATTCATACTTTTATGGCAAAATTTATACTAAGTATTAACCTTCAGATTCAAAATATCCGGGTTGCCGAAGTTACAAATGCCTGAATTCATATAGTTTCAAGTACCCGGAACAATGCTTTTTACTAATCACAACTTACACTAAATCCATGGCCATGCGCGATAATATTATGAGGGAAATAACCCCTTTAACCAAGACTGACTGTTTCACGATGTTTTCGCGGACCAAAAAATTCTTTGATTTCCCGTTGCATTACCACGACGAAATTGAACTGAATTTTATCCAGAATGCATCGGGAGCACGTCGGATGATTGGTGATCATATTGAAGAGATAGGCGATATTGAACTTGTTTTAGTAGGATCAAACCTCGAGCATGCCTGGTTTGGAGAAAATTTTGGGGATCGGGAAATAACTGAAGTTACTATACAATTTGACAGCGATTTTTTTGGAGATAAGTTTCTGCAGAAGAATCAGCTGAGTTTTATACGCCGCATGCTTGAGAAATCTACCCGTGGTATCCTTTTTTCTCCCGGCATTAGCTTGCAGCTTGCTCCCCGAATTCTTGCACTGAGTAAAAAACAGGGTTTTGATTCGGTGCTTGAGCTTATGTCAATTTTACACGATCTTTCCATCTCGCGCAATTACAGGTTGTTGAGTGATTCAGGGTTTAACCAGATAGAAAAACACACTTACAGCAGTCGCCGCATTGAAAAGGTAATGAATTATGCGCATCAGAATTTTCATAAGTCTATTACACTGGCAGAAGTTGCTAAAATTACAAACATGACAGAGACTGCCTTCAGCCGGTTTTTTAAACTTCACACCGGGATGACTTTTATAAACTGCCTTAACGAGATAAGGCTTGGCCATGCTTCCCGCATGTTAATAGAAACAACTCATTCCATTTCCGAAATAGCATACGATTGCGGATTTAATAACATTTCGAACTTTAACCGGATTTTTAAAACAAAGAAAAACTGTACTCCCAAGGATTTACGTACAAGTTACGAAGAAGGGACGCGTGTATTTGTTTAAGCGTTTTTAGAAATATAAAAAGCTGATATTCAAATAGTAAATACAAAAGGTAGCCTTAACTTAGTGTCTTAACCAACTTGCAATAAGCCTGATGCTTATCAGTGATTAACCGGCAAATATAGATTCCCTGCGGAATGGTGTTACCATTAGCATCATTCCCGTACCATTCAATTGAATAATCCCCTTTGTGTTGGGATTTATTTAACAGTTCGGCAATTTTCTTCCCATTTACTGAATAAATCGAAATTTGTACTGATCCGCTTTCAGGCAAACGATAGGAAATCCTGGTAGAATTCAACATGGGGTTTGGGGTAAGTTGAAGGTCCGGAAGTCCTTCGGAAGCATATTGTGGTGAGATTCCTAGCGTCCCTTTTTCAATTACGGTTGCTGTATCCTGGTCGGTAATCATGATGTTGTCGAACCACACTTCTTTTCCATCAAAAGTGCCATATTCAGAAATAATGTCGAGTCTGTCTATCGCCTTCCAGTCGAATTTGCCAACCGGGTTGTACCAGTTCCCGTTATCCCACGAACCTTGCTCATAAAATTGCTGTAATGGGATATGCAAATGGTGCCAGCGCTTATCCCATGCAGTTGCTGGGTCTGTTATAGTTGTTTGAATTCGCCAGGGATGGTCTGCCGGATCGGTAGTTTTTGTATCGGTGAAACGGATATCAAATTTTGTCCCCGGCACCTTGCCTCTCACCATCAAATCAAGGGCATAGCCATTTTTTACAAGCACGGAAAAGTCGCGGTTGGGTGCAAAATCGAAACCGATTCCGGTGTATTGTGCGCCTCCCGACCAATACAGGCAGTATGAGTCATTATTTGGAATTGTTTTTGAAAAATAATCAATTGTTCCCTGCGAACTGCCGGATTCGTTTATACCTTGTTCCAGGTAATCGTCGTAAATTTTAAATCCAACACTATCAGCTTTTTGCAGGTATGAGTGTTGCTCGGGAACATTTAAATCCAGTGCCTGGAGCAAGGGTACATTGAGATCAGATTCAAAAAGTTCCTGCGAGCCTTTTTTGAACAGACCAAAACTTCCTTTGTAATCCCAAATAGTCCAGGGAATACCTTTTTCTTCGAGATAATCTTTAACAACTTTATACCATCCAACCCTTTGCGTTGGGTCGCTGTTCGGGATATACACGCCGAACTCACCACAAAAAACAGGAACATGACGTGAATCCCTGAAATTTACGGCTATGTCAATCAACGATTTTACTTTAGCAACGGTTCCGTCAACCGGGTAATTATTCAAAGCTTGTTGTACCCATGTACCAACCAGGTCGGGCGGACAGGCTGGCATGGTGGAAGGATTGTAAGGGAACGGAACCCCGGAAAGCGAAACCATTGAGGGCGTATTCCAGCTGGCACCCTGGTGCGTGAACATAAAGGGATCGTAAAAATGAAAAGTATATATCAGGTTTGCATCATTGTATACCGGCATTTGGGCCAGGTCGTTGTAGCTGTTAAAGCCTGAGGGACCGACAATGATTTTATGTTTGCTGTCAATACTGCGGATCGCATCAATAGATTGCTGCTGAATGGTTCCCCAGAGTTGGTTAGTGATTCCGTGGGGTTCGTTCAGCACTTCATAAATGATGTAATCGGTCCGATCCTTATAATGCTGAGCCATTTGTGGCCATACTTTATTCAGCGTAAGCCCGATATCGGGACTTGTATTCGATGATGGATCGAACGAGTGGTTATCGATCAGCAGGTAAATCTTCAGTTCTTCGGCCCAGCCTACAGCTGAATCCAGTAAGGAAAACAGTATCGGGTCAATTGTGTAATCTGGCGCTCCCGAAGTCATTCCGTGTAAGTTGATTGGCAGCCTGATCACATCGCAGCCAAGGCTTTTAATCTGTACAAAATCCTTCCGGGAAAATTTCCTGAACTGTATTTTCTTTGCACTCGATGCCTGGAACCAACCAGTTAGGTTTACACCCCGGTGAAATGGAACCTGTGCGAAGCCAAACACAGTTATAATCACGCAAAATGAAATCAGAATTATCTTTTTCATCGGTTTTATTTTTTCGTTTGTACAACTTGTGTTGCCGTAAGTAATCCATCTGCATTAGCGGTGACCGTTATCGGCCCGTTGTCTTTCCCTGCTTTCACCACCAGGATGCACTTTCCGTGAAAAGCACGTCGCTCATGCGATTTGAAAGATTCCATACTTACCGGGTTCCCGTTATCAACTCCGGCAATTGAGCCATTACCCTGAACCGAAAAATAAATCAGGTTGCCGGCATCAGGAACCGGAACATTATTCTGATCAACCACCTGGGCTGTTATATACGACAGGTCATTTCCATCCGCCTGAATGGTTGAATGGTCGGGAGTTAAAATGATTTTGGCTGGAAGCCCGGCAGTTTTGATTTCGTTAGTAATGATTTCTTTCCCGTTATTCCTGCCCGAAGCGTGCAAGGTCCCTGCTTCGAAAGGAACTTTCCAGCTTAAATGTATCTGATCTCCTGATTTGTGCTGTATGCCAAGCGAACGCCCATTAAGGAAAAGTTCAACTTCATTGCAACTGGAATACACCCACACATCAACGGTTTGACCTGGTTTCCAGTTCCAGTGAGGCAAAATATGCAGCACGGGTTTATTAGTCCATTCGCTTTGATACATGTAGAAAGCATCTTTAGGAAAGCCACACAGATCAAGAATACCAAAATATGAACTCCTTGCCGGCCAGGTGTAGGGTGTCGGTTCTCCAAGATAATCAAAGCCGGTCCAGATGTACATTCCTGAAAGGAAATCGTATTTCTTGATTATTTTCCAGGTTTCTTCATGTGTCGAACCCCATGGAGCCGAACAATTGTCGTACGCAGAACAGCTCAGATCGGCATTTCCTTCAACGAATGGTTTGTCCCATTGTATAGGCCAGCGCCTTATTGAGTCGGCCGGCATATCGTAACTGCCCCTGGTGGCAAGTGCTGAGGTGGTTTCTGAGGCTATGAATTTTTTACCCGGGAAAGTTTTGGGGAAATCAGAAAAAGTATTGTGGTGATAGTTATAGCCAATCAGATCAAGGGCACCTGATCTGACAATAAAATTAGATGGATCTGGTTGATTACAAGCAGAAGTAATGGGACGTGTCTGGTCTAATTCGCGTACAATTCCGGCAAGTTCCCTGGCAATGCTGATGCCGGTGCTATCCCATTGTTCAAGTATTTCATTGCCGATGCTCCAGATAAAAACGCTTGGATGGTTCCTGTCGCGTAATACCATATCCTGCAAATCTGTTTTATGCCATTGGTCAAAATCAAGGCCATAATCGAAATCTGTCTTTTTTTTCTTCCACATGTCAAATGCTTCATCCATCACAATGAATCCCATTTTATCGCAAAGATCGAGAAGCTCAGGTGCAGGCGGGTTGTGGGAAGTGCGAATGCTGTTACAGCCCATTTCCTTCAATAATTCGAGTTGGCGTTCCAGTGCCCGGGTATTAATGGCTGCTCCGAGGCAACCCAGATCGTGATGGTTACAAACGCCTTTGATTTTGAGCTGTTTTCCGTTGAGGATAAAACCTTTTTCAGCGTCAAAATCAAATGATCGTATTCCGATTGGCGTATCATATTCATCAAGGATAGCCTGCTTTGTCGAAACAGTGGTTACAATATGATACAAAACAGGATTATCAACCGACCAAAGCAATGGGTTTTTTACTGTAAGGGTTTGCTGAATTTCGGTTTGAGGATTTTTAAGTATGATTTTTGGCAGGCTCGCCTCAGCAACAGGCTTATTATCAGCATCGTAAATTATTGATTTAACGATAACATTTACAGCCTTACCTGTGGCGTTGTTTATCCTGGTCTTTATGTTAACAGTGGCTCCATTAGCATCAATACGAGGAGTAGTAACAAAAGTTCCCCAATGGTCGACCGCCACAGGGCTGGTTTTTACCAGCCACACGTTCCTGTATATGCCTGAACCCGAATACCACCTGGAATTGGGTTGCTGCGAATTGTCAACTTTAACCGAAATGACATTTGGTTTGTCGCCAAAATTCAGGTAAGGTGTAAGCTCATACCTGAATGATGAATAACCATACGGTCTTTTGCCCAGGTACTTGCCATTAATCCAAACTTCGCTGTTGCGATAAATACCGTCGAATTCGATGAATAGAAGTTTGCTGCTGTCTGATGCCGGCAAGCGGAATGATTTCCTGTACCATCCAATTCCGCCGGGCAAGGCGCCTCCGCCGGCGGTAGCAGGATTTTTATCGCTGAATTCGCCTTCAATGCTCCAGTCGTGCGGCAAAGTAAGCGGTCGCCACTGCGAATCATCGAATTTAGGTTGTGCTGCTTCTGTTGCATTGCCCAGATGAAACTTCCATCCTTCGTTAAAATTGTCGCGAACGCGAACACCGGTTGCAAAAAGACTGACGGCACTCAGCAAAATAAACGATCCGGTTAACAGTAAATTTAGTTTTTTCATTTTCAAACAGATTTGCTTGTTAGCTGTAAATTGTTGCATTACAATCAGATGCTATTCGATGACGCGAAAAGTGGTTTTTGCTACCTTGTCGGAACTTGGTCCTACGAATACTTCAAATTCGCCTGGCTCAACTACACGTTTCATTTCCTGGTTGTAAAACTGTAGTTTTTCGGGAGTAATTGTAAACTCAACAGTTTTGCTTTCGCCTGCATCCAGCGTTATCCTTGCAAAGTCCTTCAGCTCCATGATGGGCCTGGTTACAGAACTTACCTTGTCGTGTATATAAAGTTCTACGATTTCATCCCCTTTTATATGCCCGCTGTTTTTAACTGAAACTGATACTTTAACATTCTCATTTCTACGAATTTCAGTTTTACTTAATTGAGGTTTTCCATATTCAAAGGTAGTATAACTCAGACCATATCCGAAAGGGAAAAGCGGCATTAAGTCGGAATTAACATAGCCACGCGATCTGGAAGGTTTTTTGCTGTAATATGCCGGCAACTGCCCTACATTTTTCGGGAAAGTAACAGTCAGTTTTCCTGAAGGATTTACCTTGCCAAACAAAATATCCGCAACGGCGGTTCCTGTTTCCTGGCCCAGGTACCATCCTTCGAGCAATGTCGGAGCGCTGGTAACCAAAAGATTATCAGCTATCGGGCGGCCGTTCAGTAAGAGTACAATCACAGGTTTCCCGGTTCGTGTTACAGCTTTAACCAGGTCTTCCTGTCGGCCCCACAAGGATAAATCGTCACGGTCGCCCCGATGATTTTCGGCCCAGCCTTCGCGGCAAATGGATTCGTTTTCGCCAATAACGAGCAGCACCATATCGCTCTGTTTCGCCACTGAGGCTGCTTCGGCAATGAGAACTGAATCTGCTTTTTCGCTGTTCAAAACAGTGTTGTCATTGTCCCAGAACGACCCGGGCGTGGTGGTAATTTTGCACCCTTCAGCATAGGTCACTTCAAATTTACCTTTGGCAAATTGCTTTATTCCTTCGAGTACAGAAATCCCGTATCTTGGTTCACTGCTGTAACCTCCAAGGTGAATATCGGCGGCATTGGGTCCAATTACAGCCAACGTTTTAATTTTAGAGGCATCGAGAGGCAGCAGATGATTTTCATTTTTAAGCAGCACCAACGATTCGTGTGCAGCTTTCAAAGCAAGATCGCGATGTTGCCGGCTATTGGTAACGGCCCTGGCTTTTTCAACATCAGCGTAAGGGAATTCGAATAACCCAATACGAAATTTGTCGAGCAAAACCCGCCGCACGGCCTTATCCAGATCCTGTTCTGATACAATTCCATTTTTTACCAGTTCGGGTAAATTCCGGTAATAACTCTTCTTGTCCATTATTTCAAGATCATTGCCTGTTTGCAATGCCAGATGTGTTGCATCTGACTGATTTTCGGATACAAAGTGTTTACGGTCAAGATCTTCTATTCCGCCCTGGTCGGTGGTAATATGCCCATCGAAGCCCCATTCATCTTTCAGAACTGTTTTCAACAGCCAGGGGTTTGCGTGGTTGGGAATTGAAGCCCATTCGTTGTACGATGGCATCACACTTCGTGCATGTGCTTCTTTAACAGCAATTTCGAAAGGGTAGAGGTGATTTTCGCGGAAATATCGCTCATCGCAAACTACCGGTGAGGTGTTGTCTCCTCCTTCTCCCTGCCCATGGCCGGCAAAATGTTTCAGTGTGGATATAACATGTTGGTTATCGATCAGAGGTTTACGTCCCTGGAAACCTAATACGGCAGCCTTTCCGAGCCGTGAAGTAAGGTAAGTGTCTTCGCCGTAGGTTTCTTCGGTCCGGCCCCAACGTGGATCGCGGGCCAGATCGATTACCGGCGAAAGGGCCTGGTGAAATCCACGGGTACGCATTTCGAGTGCAGTTGCTGTGAAAACCTCTTCGATAAGGGTTGTATCCCAGCTACAGCTGAGTGCAATTGCCTGCGGGAAACTGGTTGCGCCAACAGCCATAAAACCGTGCAAGCCTTCGCCTATATAAAGGCAAGGAATTCCCAATCGTGATTTTTCAATTAGTATTTTCTGCAGGGTATTATCCAGTCTCATGGCTTTTTCCATTGGCATCTTCACCTGGAAAAACGTTACTGCGCCAATTCCATCGGGGAACATGGCAATCACTTTTGCCTCATCAATGTTACCCTTGGCATCAAAAAGACTATCGCCAACATTCAGGAAACATAACTGCGCGGCTTTTTCCTTTATGGTCATTTTTGCCATCAACAGATCTACTCTTTTTTCGATAGGCAATGACGGATCGAGGTAATCAGCCTTTTGCTGGCTATTGGCATTAAGCGAAAGCAGCGCAAGAAATATGAAGATAAGTTTTTTCATCGGATGGTGATTTTGTTGGTGAAATCAAGCGCTCCAGGGAACCATTCCCCTGAAGCGCCTTTTGTATCCAAAATATACTTGTTTTGTCCTTATTTATAGCTTAATTTCCTGTCGAAGCAGGATGTTGTCGCAGGCTGACCCGACCAGGATTTCAAATCTTCCCGGTTCGAGCACCCACTGTTTTTTTACAGGGTCGTAATACTGAAATGCCCGTTGGTTGAGCGTTACCGAAACAGTTTTCGATTCTCCTGCTTTCAGGTTTACTTTGGTAAAACCCTTCAGCTCTTTTAATGGGCGCGGTAATGCCGATTCCGGATCGCTTACATAAACTTCGGCAATTTCCTTTCCTTCAACCTTGCCGGTATTTTTAATTGTGAATGATACAACACATTTTAAATTTTCAGCTTTACCCGAAATGTCCACTTTGCAGTTATCGTAGGCAAAAGTGGTAAAGGAAAGTCCAAATCCGAACGGGAACATAGGCTTCACATTTTTGGTATCGAAATATCTATACCCAACCAGCAGGTCCTCATTATATTTTACAACCCCATTTTTACCTGGATACTCACCCAGGATATGAGCCGGGGAATCCTCCAGTTTAACCGGCAGTGTGTAGGTAAGCTTACCCGAAGGATTTATATCTCCTGTAAGTATTTCGGCCAGAGCGGTACCGGTTTCCATCCCGAGATAGCTTGTGTATATCAGGGCTTTTGTGTCAGCAATCCAGCTTCCCATTTCTACCGGGCTGCCCGCTATCATCACCACAACGGTATTTGGATTTGCTTTTAAAACGGCTTTAATCAGTTCATCCTGGCCATAAGGAAGTTTCATGTCGGGCTTGTCGTCGCCTTCGCAATCGTTGCCGGGTTCGTGGTTAAGCCCGCCGAATATAATAACGGCATCAGCCGAAGCAGCCGTTTTTGCTGCCTCTGCAATTAAGGAATTATCTTTGGCTTTGCGGTCCTTGGAAATAGTATATCCTTGTGCAAAATTGATTTTCACCGAATTGCCCAGTCGCTTCTGTAAGCCTTCGAGCGGTGCAATTTCGTATTTTGCTTTAATTACAGTACTTCCACCACCGCGGGCGTGTTTCCGGGTGGCGTTGTCGCCTATTACAGCCAGCGTTTTAATGTTCTTCAGGTTAAGCGGTAATATTTCGTTGTTTTTGAGTAGTATAACTGATTCTTCAGCAACCTTCAGTGCAGTTTTTGCCTTATCGGGAGTACCCAGTTTGGCAGCCATTCCGGTTGTGTCGGGTTCAGCTTTGCCTATGAGGTTCAGTTTCAGCATCACATAAAGTATTCTTCTTACCTTGTCATCAACTACTTTGGCATCAACTTTCCCGGCTTTAATTGAATCA
>CALCJE010000132.1 GCA_937965665.1 uncultured Bacteroidales bacterium | reverse complement strand
AATACTGATGGCACCAGCATGCCAAGTTTGTTCAGTTTCGAAATATTGGCAATAATGCTTGTACGAAGCGGAATGCCATGGGCATCGTGCCAGTGTTGCAGGAATTCAGCTTTATACCTGGCCATATCCACGTTGCTGGGACATTCGCTTTTGCATCCTTTGCACGAAAGGCAGAGGTCCATCACCTGGTATATTTCCTGGTAATCGAAACGGTTTTTCTTGCCTGAATGGGTAAGAAATTCGCGCAAAATATTAGCCCTGGCGCGGGTGGTAGCATTTTCGTCGAGGGTTGCCATATAACTGGGGCACATGGTGCCTCCAATTACAGCGCTTTTACGGCAATCGGCCGAACCGTTGCATTGCTCGGCAGCACGCAATAGTCCCTGTGTGCCTGAAAAATCGAATATGGTTTCTGGTTCTTCAACTTTCTGCGCCGAATCAAAGCGCAAACTGCTGTTCATGTGTGGGGTAGCGGTGATTTTACCCGGGTTAAAGATATGCTGAGGGTCCCAGGTTTCCTTTATGCTTTCGAGCAATGCAAAATTATGATCACCAATCATCATAGGAATAAACTCACCCCTGAGGCGTCCGTCGCCATGTTCGCCACTGAGCGATCCCCGATATTTTTTTACCAGTTTAGCCGTTTCAAGTGCCACGGTATGAAAAAGCTCGACATCCCTGGGATCCTTGAGGTTCAATACCGGTCGCAGATGAAGCTCGCCGGTGGCAATATGCGCGTAAAAAACACATTCGAGGTCAAGGCGCTTGAGCATTTGCCTGAAATCGTTCATATATTCAGGCAAAACCTGCGGACTCACCGCGGTATCTTCAATAACGGCTACAGGTTTTGCATCACCGGGTAAGTTCGATAACACGCCCAGGCCGGCTTTGCGCAACGCCCAAACCTTGTTTACGTCCTGGTTGTAAACTATAGGATAATGGTAGCCATAGCCGGCTTCCTTCAGTTCGCTGATTACGGAAGCTGCTTTCAGGTCTATTTCGTCCCTGGTAGATTCGGCCATCTCAATGATAAGCACCGCTGCAGGGTCGCCCTGCAGGAAAAACCGGTTTTTGCGTTGCGTAATATTAGCCTTGGTTTGTTCAAGGATGATGTCATCCATCAGCTCTATAGCTACCGGTTTATGCTTCAACGCTATAATATTTCCCCTGAAAGTTTCATCCAGCGAATGGCAATGCACGCAAACCAGTGCCTTTTCCTTAGGCGGAAGTGGAACCAGGTTGAGTTTTATCTCTGTAATAAAACACAAGGTGCCCTCGGAACCCGCAATCAGCCTGCAGAAATTGAATTCCTCGCCCGATTCGGTAAAAGGCTGGTTGTCGAGCAGCAGATCAATGGCATAGCCTGTATTACGCCTGTGTATCGACTTGTCCGGGAATTGGGCTTCTATTTCAGCCTGGTCTTCAGGGTTTTCGAGTATATTGCGGATGTTTCTATAAACAGCGCCTTCGAGGGTTTGCAGGTTGCATTTCTGTTCGAACTCCGTTTTAGTAAGGTTGCCGAAAACAACTTCCGACCCATCGCTCAATAAGGCTTTTACTTCGAGCAAATGATCACGGGTGCTTCCATACACCAGCGAATGTGAACCACATGAATTATTTCCTACCATGCCGCCAATCATACAGCGGTTGGAGGTGGAAGTTTCCGGGCCAAAAAACAACCCTTTGGGCTCCAGCATTTTATTCAGCTCGTCGAGTACTATTCCCGGCTGTAGCCTGATCCAATGCTCTTGTTCGTTTAGTTCAATAATATTTGTAAAATGTTTCGATACATCAACCACTATTCCTCCGCCCACAACCTGCCCGGCAAGTGAAGTACCGGCAGCCCTGGGAATTAAAGAAGTGCCGAGGTTTCGGGCAAACGAAATCAGCGTTTTCAGGTCGTTAATATCGGCAGGCCTTACAACAAGCTGCGGAATCTGCCGGTATGCCGAAGCATCGGTGGCATACAGCAATCGGGTGTATTCGTCGGCAAATACTTCGCCTTTAATGGCCGATTTCAGTTCATTCAGTTTATTATGAGGTATGATTTTTTGCTCCATCTATTCCTCCACCAGTTCTTTCAGGGGTTTGAAATAATATTTATCCCAGCCTTCCACTATGTTATCAAAGGCTTCGTCAGGAATATTAATGTGCAGTAATTCAACATCTGTGGAGCTGCCTTCGGCATGTAACTTAATAGTAACAATCGATTTATGTTCCGATGGCATTTCTTCATCATCTTCAAAAAACCATTCCTGTACAATCTTCTTACCCTGCTCAATTTCGAGATTTATGCCTGTAATATCACCATCCCAGAGCGAAAACTCGGTTCCGGCAACAGGTTCCATTACGGCAGCAGCACCGGTCCATATCTCGATGGTGAGCGGGTTGGTAAGGGCGGTGAAAATATCCTCAGCCGATGCTTTGAGATGGTAATGTTTCTTGATGTTTTTCATGGTTGGATATAGTTATTGTTAAGATGAAGAAGCTGTTTCAATCAAAGGTTAGCACTTGAACCTTGCTTTAAAAATGAATGTTAATGCCCGGTTGTAACCTGAAAACAGGCATTTGCATGTAATCCACATAACTTGAATTACCCCTGAGGTAGGTGAAAGCCATTTCGGAATAAGTAAAGTCTGCCTGCAACAGGAGCGTTACTTTATCGTATAGTTGGTATTCGAGAGATGCCCCGGTAAGCAGTGCATAATTTCTATCCAGCGAACCGGTCTTCCAGAATGTGAGCTTACCCGTCATAAAAGCGTCAACACCATAAAACTGATCCGGGGTCTGTGCCTGCATCATACCACCCATAAGCTTAAAAGTACTGTTAAACCTGGGTAATATGTTCATTTTGTAATAAGCGCCAGCCATTATGGTATAAAGTTTATACGGTGACGAAAGCAGTTCTATTTTTGTAAACGAGGGCTCATGTTCTTTATAATCTTCGGCATAAAAACCAGAGGCAAAGTTGAATGTATTCATCGATAAATCTATCCCAAACCCGATTTTGGGGTTTA
Organism: uncultured Bacteroidales bacterium; assembly: GCA_937965665.1. GTDB lineage: Bacteria > Bacteroidota > Bacteroidia > Bacteroidales > UBA4417 > UBA4417. The sequence goes on along the minus strand of CALCJE010000132.1, from coordinate 2,720 downwards.
TAAACCATGCAGCTTCAGCCCCGAAACTTTTGCCTAATAGGGCATAGCCGCCGGTCCCGAATTCGTGAGAAGCAAATTCACCCATAGGCAAGGCCCCGCCAAACCGGATACCTGCAAATGAATTGTTGTGTTGCGCTATGGAAACACTGGTAAATAAAAGGCTAACAATAAGCAATGTAACACTACGAAAGTACAGCTTCATCCAGTTAATAATTTTTATCAAAAGTACAAAATTGTAGCCATACATGTAGGAAACGGAATAAATAGCATTACATTTAACTTATAACATGCAAATATACAGTGCTTTATATTACTTAATTCGGCTGAGTAATCTGGATACAAAGCAAAAAAAGCAGACCCCATATTTTAAGGGATCTGCTTCCTGAGCCATGGAATGAAATTTTATTTTTTATAGAAATCGGTGCTTTCAAAAATTTTGTCCGCCGATTTAGCTATGAATCCTGAGTAAAGTCTTCCATCCGTATCCGGATAACGCAGGGCAAATTCGTAGTAGCAGGATGGTATTTCGAAGATGCCTTCCACAAAGTTATACTCCAGCAAACCGGCTTTGGTGCTCGACTGTTCGAGTAATTCAGCCGGGGTTCCTTTGATTTCGCCACCTGCGTTGTTGAGTAAGAAACCCTTATCTTTCAGAAACTGGTTTACCTGCTGCAGGCTATTAAATTTACTGAGTGCATTTACACTTACTGTAAAATGGTTGGTAACAAAGCCGTAAACATACAACCAGGCAGCATACTCTGATTCTTTCCGCAGCATTTCGTAGGTTTCGTACGAAGGAGGCCCCCAAACATTGCCGGCAAATATCAATTTGTTACCAAATACCAGATCGTCGGGAACCCTTTCGGCACATTGCCTCACAACAGATTGAAGCTCAGGGCTGAAATGTTCGGTCATAAGCTGGCTTATAAATACCCGCGGAGCATTGGGCAGGGTTTTATGCTCAAAATGCTTGGCTGTAAGATGCTTGTCTTCGAAAATGTAATATCCTTTCTGTTCATAGCCGGCTTCGAGAAAGGGGCGCGATAACACATCCACGTTGATACGTGTATCGAAAAATGTACGGAAGGCAATATGGTCGTTTTCAACCGCTTCGCCTTCGTTTACAAAACAATTATAAATTTTTTCAGCTTCCGGATTTTGGGTTGTATAGTCAGCCCAAAGCCTGTCGAAAATGTCCTGCAGTGCCATCATGAATATTGGTTTATAAAAGTTAGAATAGTTTCAAACTGAACTACCTGAAAAAGGCTTCTGTAAAATTAACAGTGTTCAGGCCATCAAGTTCAAGCGCTTTGCGATTATTTTTAACAAATCTGTCGATATCTTCTTCCCTGTGCAACAATCCGAGCATGGATTGAAGCTTCGCTGCAACAGCCTGTTGCTGCATTTCATTCCCGGGTTCAATCCCGACAATTGTCCCGTTTTCAACCTTAACAATCACAGGTTCTGATCCCTGCCTGAGCGGAATCTGAACACTGAAACTGTATGCCGGCGAATATCCAAAATTCCACTGCCAGGTTTTATATTTTGTTCCGGACAGTGTGTTGATGGCTTCCAGGTCATTTTCCTGTAATTTGTACAATGTGCTGCCGCTATAAAAAGCCAGCAGCCAGTTAACCAGGTTTTCGGTAAATTGCTGAATTCCTGAATAATCGGGTAGGAGCGGGGCTAAATTGCACACTTCACTGCGCACGGATTCCATGGCTTTGCTGCTGTATGATTTCGAAGGCACCAGGCTGTTTTCGAGCGCTGCAAGATCTGTGTTCCAAAGAATGGTTCCATGGTGAAGCACACGGTCGTGAAAAATATGTTCCGCGTGCCCCGAAAATTTGCGATCGCCGATAAAAAGGCTGTTTCGCTTGCTGATGTTAACTTCTAATCCAAGACTTTGTATAAACTGAACCACTACCGAAGTAAAGCGGTTAAAATCGACCGCATTGGTTTTGGAGGTTTTCCGGATAAATGAAAAATTCACATTCCCGGTATCGTGGTAAACAGCGCCGCCACCGCTGATGCGGCGGACGACCGGGATGTGGTTTGCGCTGACATAAGGATAATTTATTTCGCCATAAGCATTCTGGTGCTTGCCAATAATTACCGATTTCTCATTGATCCAGATCATGCAAATATCATCTGTTGCATTTTTCACGAAATACTCTTCGGCTGCAATGTTCAGGTAAGGATTGGTAAATGGACGGTAAAATATAAGCATTGGCAAAAGTATAAATTGAATTCCAGGTGATTTCGGAAATTAACAACAGATTTATGATTGTACAAACCTACACGAAACAAGTTTATTTAGCAAGTAAAAAAGCAAATCTCAAGTGCGTTTCGCCCGGTTTTATACTCAAATTATTCCTGCTGAAATAGAGCATATGTGAAAAGAATTAACTTTACACATTCTGTTCATTAACCCATAAATATCAAGTTGGTTCGCAATGTCGTTGAATATCAGCATTAAAGAGGCTTTACTGGCCAGGTGTATTGCATTAAAAGAGGAAACTGAAGTTAACATTATGGCTGCCATGGAGGATGCGCAGCAAAGCGCCAATGATTATGGTGCTCCACGCGACAGGTACGATTCATTCAGGGCCCAGATGATGCGCAAGCGGGATATGCTGGCCCAGCAGCTTGCTGTGGTTAAAGAAGACATTAAGATTTTAAGACAACTGAAACCCGGCCTTGTTTCCACCAGGGTTGAA
>CALCJE010000131.1 GCA_937965665.1 uncultured Bacteroidales bacterium | reverse complement strand
GAGATGCCTAAGTGACTGGAGTTCAGACGTGTGCTCTTCCGATCTTGAAGAAGAATCAGACAATTCGTATATGGAGGAAACCATTGAAGATATGGTAAAAATGATGAACAACATGCCAGCCGAATATTGTGATGTACTATGTCTTACGGAGCTTGGAGGCATGAGCCATAAAGCCTACGCTGAAAAAACAGGAATAAGTCATACTGCTGCCAAAACAAGAGCTTACCGTGCCCGGATGATGCTTAAAGATATGCTTATGAAATGTTGCCATTACCAGTTCGACAAATATGGAACTGTATTCAATATTCAACCGGCAGGCTGCTGTTGCTGTTGCGATGAAGGTTGTGACTAACGATTTAAAATTTCCCTGAGTATTTGCTTTTTTTCTGCCACCTTTTTGAAGGAGCTCCGTCTGTGTTGTAAATAAGCATTTAAAATCATTTACAACTAAGAACTGTTATGGAACTTTTGTCAAAAATTCTCAATTATGTGCTGGTCTCATTCCTGCACATTTGGCCTTATCTATTGATAACGATTCCAATCGCTGTAGCTGTGCAGCTTTCGGGGGCCTCAAAATTTCTGAACCGATTAATAGGACTCAACCCATATGTTGCCATAGTACTTGCCACTGTGATAGGGGCGTTCAGCCCGTTTTGCTCGTGTGGAGTAATACCGGTAATAGCCTCGCTATTAATCGGAGGTATTCCGCTTGCGCCGGTCATGTCGTTTTGGATTGCTTCGCCCTCGATGGATCCTGAAATCTTTTTCCTGAGCGCTTCGGTCGTTGGTATTAAATTATCGGTATGGAGACTGGTTGCAACTTTTGTTATCAGCTTGAGTGCCGGGTTAATTACACATTTTGCTGTGAAAACAGGCTGGCTGAGTACGAATGATATTTTATTACCCGGGCAACAAAAAACTGATAAAACATTAGTGCCGGACCTGGGAAGATTGAAGCAGAAAGCAAAAGAATTAATCTTAGGTTTTGACAGGGCACATACACCTGAAGGTCAGTTTCCCGTAACTGATTGCGTTGTTATGAATGACTGTTGTGTTAGTGCTGAATGCTGTAGTTCGAGGGTTGAACCAGCCACATTAAGCTGCTGCGAAAATAATGCTACCTGTTGTGCTGAAAATATTCAAACTTTACCTTTAAAATATCGGCTCCTCAGAGAAACCTGGAAAGCATCATTTATGACCGCCAAGTTTATGGCACTGGCTTTCCTGATTAATGCACTCATGATTTACAGCCTGCCTGCAAATTTGTTTAACAGCGTGCTTGCCAGCAATGGGCCATTTTCAGTTATACTAGCAGCATTGGTTGGTATCCCGGTTTACACCAGCAATATCACAGCATTGCCTTTGGTGAGCGGTTTGCTGGCCGTTGGAATGAATCCAGGTGCTGCCCTTGCTTTTCTGATTGCAGGTCCGGTTACCACATTACCGGCCATGTCAGCAGTATTTGGGCTGGTGAGCAGGAAAGTATTTATATTGTACCTCTTACTACCATTTGCCGGCGCAATATTCTTTGGGTGGTTGTATACCGTTTTTCAATAGGAAAGAAAGATCCTGCTTACATTAAAGGCCAAGCAGAAAGTAAAGGTTAAAACTTTGATGAACTCAAGTGCGCTTAGTTTGCTGCTAAGTGTACCCTAAGACGAGCGCTAGCGAAGGGAAGGTTAATCCAAAATTGTACCGTCACTCGTCAGAGACAAGCGCCAGCGAAGGCTGGGCTTTTTGTTACCACGGTAAAATATTCGCAGGGTGATACTTTCTTTGGGAAGTATTAATATACAAATTCAAATATAGCTGATTATGTGATAGTTAGTTTGAATGAAAAAATATTTTCTAACTTTATCGGATAACATTGAACCAGATTCAATTTTAAAAGTGTGAAATAGTAAACCAAATAACTAAAAACATGGAAAACGCTGAAAAACAATGGAAAAGCATTTATCTTATTGGCGGAGTTGTAACCATAATCACGCTGATTGGTATTTTACTTGATATAGTGATAGGTAATGTGACAGGAGGAAACCTGGCTGCATTGCCGCAAACAGCGGTTAAACGGTTTGTTCAATTCCATGAGAATTGCTGGTTGGGATTATATAACCTGGATTTGCTGAATGCGATAGATCAGATAATCTTAATTCCAGCTTTTTTCGCTCTTTTTGCAGCGCACAGGGAAGCGAACAAGGGATTGGGTTTACTGGCATTAATCATTTTTGTCTTTGGGTCGGCACTTATGGTGGCAAACAATGTAGCATTGCCCATGATGGAGCTTAGCAATAAATATTTTATGACAGGTGATGAGGCACAAAAAGTACTTTATGCAGCTGCAGGTGAATCACTGTTGGTGCAAGGGGCCCATGGAAGTTCCGGAATATTTTTTGGATTCTTCCTGCCCAATGTCGCGAACCTGATCATGTCGGTTGTGATGCTGAAAGGTGGTATTTTCAGTAAAGCAAATGGGTGGATAGGGATCATAGGCAGCATATTAATGATGTTATACGTTGCATTAGTAAATTTCGGTTCAGGTATTGAAAAAATGGCTACAGCTTTTGCCATGCCAGGAGGGTTGTTGTTAATGACCTGGATGATACTTTTTACAATAAAGCTTTTTAAGTTGAGCAAATAACTTCAAGGAATTAATTGTTAATTTCAAATCAGAAGAATATGCCCGCTTTAGCTCATATCGGGGTTGGATTAGCAGCCAAAAAAATATTGCCCACAGTGAATGTAGTTCTGCTGATTGTTGCAGCAGAGTTTATTGAAATTGTGTTTATGGTTTTGGCGGGATTCGGAATTGAACATGCGCCAACCGAGATGATCCAGCCCTA
>CALCJE010000130.1 GCA_937965665.1 uncultured Bacteroidales bacterium | reverse complement strand
GTTCAGCTTTTTAGCGGTATTGGTACCGTTGTAAACGCCGCCTTTCCAAGCCCAGTTGTACCCTCCATCAGTAAATTTACCAAAGCGAACAAGATCGGTACGCCTTTGTGCTTCATAATAGAATTCGCGACCGCGCTCTGCCAGAATAAAATCTGCTGTGAGCTGACCTTCAGTAATATTACCATCGGTGTTACCGTAGGCGCGTTGCCTTACAACATTAATGTCGGCTACAGCACCTGCCTTATCATTTTTCCTGAATTTAGCTTCGGCCCTCATCATGTATGCATCGGCCAGGCGGAAAATCGGGAAGTCGGTACTTGCATAAGCGGTGTTATAGTTAACAGCTTTGGAACCATCGGCGTTCTTAGCAGTAAATTTATAAATACCTATACCATAATCGCCGCTTGAAGATGCACTTGGAATATCAACGTTTTTCTTCACTTTGCAGAAAATACGGGTATCGGGGCTCTGCTTAAACATGGTGTCAACAGTCCAGGGTATGGGGTTGTTGCCATACACCTCAGTTGTGTCGCCTAACATGGTATACATAAACTGCTTCCGGGCACGGTTACCGTTCCAGTTGGTGTTGGAGGTGAGGCCATGGAAATCTTCGGCCCTGATATAGCGTGCATCGCTGCTCGACTCAATGATAAATGTAGTTCCAACATAACCTTGTGTGTAAACACCATCCAGGTTCCAGCTGAAGATCATTTCAGGGTTACGAGTTGCATCGTTGTCGGCACTGAAATTCTGCCTGTAGTTGGTAGCCAGTGAGTATTTGTTGCTACCAAGCACTTTATTGGTATAGAATATTACACTGTCATATTTTTCTGTTCCGGTATATACTTCAGCATTCAGATAAACGCGGGCAAGTAACATCCAGCAGGCAGCCTGGTCGGCTTGTGGGTACGAGAACTTGGGTGCACCTAATTTATTTTCAATGTTTCTCAGTTCGTTGGTAATATAATTGAATAGCTTTTTACGGCCTTCAACCATATTCTCATCTAATTGTTTAGGGAAGAAATTACCCACCTGATCTTTTTCAGTTGTGAAAGGAGGATTTCCAAATAGATCCATATCATAAGCGTATGCCAGTGCCCTGAGGAAACGTGCTTCGGCATTGTAACGAACCACGGTTGGATCGTTGTTTCCGTCGGTATTCCTGATAAATTCGTTGGCATAGGTAACGCTCAGGCTCAAACGCTGGTACAAAGCGGTGAGGAATGGATTCTGAGGGCTCCAGGTTTGTGTGTTGAGGTCGGCAATACCAACATCGCCCCATGCGCAAATGGCTTCATCAGTTGTAATTTCCTGGAGGTTCCATAATGCACGTGTGGTGGTGAAAAAGTTGTTATCGGAGGCCGTGATATCGTCGGGGTATCCGCCACCCTGGCCAGCGATAATAAAACTTGCGTAGACTTTACCCAGTGCTTGCTGTAGGTATGCAGGGTCATCATTAAGATTACCTGACAGAATCTTGTTTTTATCAAGCGGGGTCACATCCAGATCTTTCACACATGATGAAATCATCAGTGTCGAAAGGAAAAAACCTGCTATTATTAATATTTTATTCATATCTGTTCTGTTTTTTTAATGATTAGTAGCTGAAACTTACACCAAGCATAAAGGTACGGGGTCTTGGATAGAAATTGTTGTCAATACCATCGCTAACTTCAGGATCGAGGCCTTTGTATTTGGTAACGGTAAGCACGTTCTGAATGGTGAAACTTACACGTGCATTCAGTTTTTTATAAATGTTTTCGAATTTATAACCAGCGCTCAGGTTATCCAGTTTGAAGAAAGAACCGTTTTCAACAAAATAGTCGCTGGTAAACTGGCGTTTCACGAACTTGGTATCATCCAGGTAGGTTGGCATGTTTTTCCAGTAACCGATCTGGTACATCTGGTCGTACGATGCGCCTGCTGCAACCTGGTTGTATACGTAGTTTCCGATACTTGCACGCGAACTGGCCGAGAAATCGAAGTTTTTGTAGGTAAAACGGGCTGATAATCCAAGGAGGTAATCAGGTGCCGGGTTATGATAAATATATTTATCTGCATTATCGCCGTTAACGGTTCCGCCTTGTTCTGAGAGGTCAACATATAAACCTTCCATTGGATTTCCGTTTGCATCATAAACCTGTTGGTTCACGAAGAAAGATTTAGCCGGGTAACCTACCCTGGTAACTTGTTTTGTGCCTGTCATACCGTCTCCATAAAGAATACCGATAAAGTTAGGATCGTCAGAAACAAGCAGCTTGGTGATTTCGTTCTTGTTGTAACCAACATTAAAACCAAACGAGAGGTACATATCCTGTTTGGAGATGGGAACAAGATTCAGCGATAATTCAGCACCTGTATTCTCGAGGCTACCAACGTTGGTGGTTAAAGTGTTCGAGAAGTTACTTCCGCTGGGGATGGCAATCTGGTTCAACAGGTCGTCGGTAACGCGTTTGTATACATCGAATGATCCGGAAATACGGTTATCGGCAAATCCGAAATCCAATCCTATATTCTGTGTGGTAGTTTGTTCCCATTTAATGTTAGGATCGTATGGATCGGGACGAAGGGTTGGAATGTTTTCGCCACCTATCATATAATAGCTACCTATTGATGACTGAACATACAAAGCCTGCGATGGGTAGTCATTACCTATATCCTGCTGACCGGTAACACCCCATCCTAAACGGAGTTTTAAGTCTGAAATGCCTTTAACATCTTTCAGGAATCCTTCTTCTTTAATTTTCCATGCAAAGGCTGCCGAAGGGAAAAGACCCCAGCGGTTGTCTTCCGAGAAACGTGAAGATCCGTCGTCACGAATAGTGAAAGTGAGGAGGTACCTGTCGAGGAGGGTGTAATTTAAACGACCGAAGAACGATACCAGGTAGTTTTCAGTGATAAAGGCTGTTTTGTCAACCTGCTGGGTTTGTCCAGTTCTGTAAAAACCTGTGGTACGTGAATTGCCTTCGCGTTTGAAATGCTGCCACGAGTAACCTGCCGTAAGATCAATTTTATTAACTCCAAATTCTTTTACATAGTTGAGGTAAAAATCGAGGAGGTTATTGTAGTTTTTACCGGTATAGTCATTAATTTTTCCCCAGTATGGGTTTGTGATAACACCAGGTGAAGTAATCGGGCGGTTGTTATGTCCATCACTTTTAGCATAATCGGTTGCCAGGTTCAGGTTAGCTTTCAGGTCGGGGAGGAAGCGGAATTTATAATTGAACTGCGCATTGGCAATAACACGCTGTACCACCGATTTGTTATCGGCAGCCATCAGTTGTTCAACGGGGTTAGGTGTACCCAGCGATGCGCCGTAGTTAGCCCACTGGTAATATCCGTCGTACATCACTCCATTGTCTTTAACAACCTGTGTAGGGTCCATGTTGATTGCTGACCCGATGGCTCCTGTTTCACCATAATTCTGGTTGGTATGCATGCCTTTTACGTTGATGCTCACTTTCAGGTCTTTTTTGAAGAAAGTTGGATCGAGACTCAAAGAAGCAGTAGTGCGCTGCATATCGGTGTTTTTCAGGATACCATTCTGGTCGGTGTAACCAACCGAAACGCGGTAAGGCATATTTTTGGCAGCACCCGAAACGCTGAGGTTATGATCCTGCGATACGGCGGTACGGTAAATTTCTTTCTGCCAGTTGGTATTCTGACTTCCCAGCAGGTTGTAGGTTTCAGGGCTGTATAATGCTTTGTTCGAGTATGCAATATCCCTCATCTGGTCGCCCGAGTATACATCCATGTATTTTATAGCAGTAGCTACAGAAGTGTTTCCGTCGTATGTAATTTTCATGGCACCTACCGAACCTTTTTTGGTAGTGATGAGAATTACACCGTTCGAAGCCCTTGATCCGTAAATGGCAGTGGCCGAAGCATCTTTAAGTACGGTGAAAGTTTCGATATCGTTGGGGTTAACAAATGACAGGAAGTTTGAACTACCTGATACATTGTTATTGTCGATAGGAACACCGTCGATAATAATGAGAGGGTCGTTTGAAGCGTTGAGTGATGAACCTCCGCGAACACGGATGGTTGCACCCGATCCGGGGGCTCCGCCTGAGTTGGTAATTACAACACCGGCACTTTTACCTACAAGAAGGTCCTGGGGCGATGTAATGGCGCCCTTGTTAAAGTCCTTGCTGCTGGTTACGCTGATGGAACCGGTTGCATCTGTTTTTTTAACGGTACCATACCCGATTACAACTACCTGCTCCAGTGTGGTCGACGCTTGCTGCAGTGCAATGTTAAGTGTGGTTTGGTTGGTAATAGTTACTTCCTGCGGATCGTAACCGATAAAAGTAAATGACAGCACTGAGCCTGGCTTTACTTTAACGGAAAACTTTCCGTCCAGATCGGTAAGCATACCAATAGTGGTACCTTTTACCTGCACTGTAGCCCCGGGTAGCGAACTGCCATCCTTAGCATCTGAGACTTTTCCTGATACCTGAATTTCCTGTGCAAATGCCTGGAAGGCAAATGTGCAGGCAACAAACAGTAGCAGGATCCTGAAAGAGATTAAATTTTTCTTCATAGATCTGACTTTCATGTTATTGAACAATTGATTAATTATTGGTTGATTTGATGTTTCTGGTTGGGGGGTGGATTCGTGAATCAATCGCCTGTATAAAAATAAGGTATTTTTTGCCTGAATATCTGAGAACTTTAAAAAAAAAAGATTTGTTTACCGAAAATCAGGCATTTTAGCGCAATTTTTTTGCCGTTAAAATCGGAACAACAGCGCAAAGCTAAAAAAAGAATAATACGATTCAATACTTATTTTGCTCTTTTTTAACGTTTTCTGAAATTATTTTTCTGAAATCGTTTTCGCAAACGTTTGCGTAAAACCATCAAAAACCATTTTCTTTTTAATATAATTTATAAAGTGTATTTACGGATAAATTATTGACAATCAATATATCTTATTGTCGAAATTACACTAACTATATCCTGGTTGTTAATAAATCATTACTTATTAATTATATTTATATCTTTAACCGCAAATTTGTTCGCAACTTTAGGTATGAAAACAAACCAGTTAACTATTAAGGATATTGCCCGTAGTTTAAATGTCTCTATTTCAACAGTTTCGCGTGCCCTGAAGGACCACCCCGATATCAGTCAGGAAACGAAAGACCTGGTACGCAACTATGCCGAAAAGTTCAATTACCGGCCCAATGTACTTGCACTCAGCCTCCGGCGCCAGCGCAGTTATTCTATCGGGCTGATTATCCCGGCGATTGTTCATCATTTTTTCTCGTCGGTTATCAGCGGTATCGAGGAACTTGCTCACAAAGAAGGTTACAACCTTATTATCTGCCAGTCGAACGAAAACCAGTACCGTGAAATGATCAACCTGCAAACACTGATTGATCACCGTGTGGATGGAATCCTGGTGTCGCTCAGTAAAACCACCCAGACTTACGATCATTTCAGCGAAGCCATCAGCGGCGGAATGCCCATAGTTTTTTTCGACAGGGTTTGCGACCAGCTGGA
>CALCJE010000129.1 GCA_937965665.1 uncultured Bacteroidales bacterium | reverse complement strand
GTACGCTTCCCGACCTGGTTACCGTAACTAAAATGAACGATGATTTTGTAGCCAACGTGGTTTCCTATATCGGTTACGATTACCTCGACTCAATTACACGGCAGATGCTGGTAAATACCAGTTATGACTTTGGCAAAAAGAAAATCAAGATCACGAACGTATCCGTTTACGGGAACGAAAATAAAATGATCATTGCCACTGATGTTACCGGAAGCATAAACGGGAAGTTATATTTTGCGGGCATTCCTTCGTACCGCGCTTCCGATTCGAGTATCATTTTCAAGGACCTGCAATTCGCAATGCAAACCAAAAATGTATTGCTCAAATCGGCATCGTGGCTTGCAAACAGCGAAATTGAAAAGGTGATAGGCCACAAAATGTCGTACCCGGTGGGTTCCGATATCCGCGAAACTTACGATATGATGGTGCAAAGCCTGAAGAGATACGAAATCGGCGAAGGATTTTACCTTACCGGAACCCTGGGTAACATGGAAGTGCAGCAACCGATGCTGGTGCCAGCAGGCATTGTTGCGCCGGTGAGTATTAAAGGTAAACTGGCAGTTAAGCTGGAATAAATAAAATGTAAAGCAGCAGCTGGTACTCGCCTGCCATCGCTGACCGGTATTTGCTCCCATGCAAAATCACCTGCTGGGGAAACGATATTTTATTAATAACTCTAATCCTGATAGCATTCTATGACCACTACAAAAAATGTGGGTGAAAAAATTACATCCATCCGAACCCAAAAAAGCATTTCAATAAGCGAGTTAGCCGATCGATGTGGCTTTTCGCTTGAAATGATGGCCAAGATTGAAGAAAATGAATCAATACCTTCGCTGGGACACCTTATTAAAGTAGCCCGGGCTTTAGGCGTGCGATTGGGAACTTTCCTCGACGATATGGACCAGCTGGGGCCGGTTATAACCCGGAATGGCGATCTGAAAAAGGGAACAAGTTTTTCGAATAATGCCACATCCACAAGGTGGAACCTCGATTTTTTCCCACTTGCCACTGATAAGTCAGGACGACATATGGAGCCGTTTATTGTTGAGATCAGCCGCGACAACAGTTCTGTTTTCTCACAATCCTCGCATGAAGGTGAAGAGTTTATTTATGTTCTGAGCGGCAATATCGAAATCAAATACGGCAAATCCATATATTTTCTTTCGCAGGGCGACAGCATTTACTACGACTCAGTAGTTGACCACCTTGTCAGTACAACTGACGAAACCCCGGCCAAAGTGCTGGCCGTGGTGTATGCCCCGTTTTAAAATTACGGGTAAAATAAAGCGGGCAGTGCAGGTTATAGCGGGACAATCGCAACCTGGCAAATCCTGTATTTGAATTAAAGGCCGTCCTGGCCAGAAAACCAAAATCCCTTAATTTAACCGGATGGAATTAATTGACAAAACCTTCGGGCAGTTTATTGAGCAATGGGCTGCTGAAACTCCTGACAAGGAATTCATAATTTATGCCGACCGCAACCTGCGTTTCACCTATGCACAGTTCAACCTCCGGGTCGATAACCTGGCAAAGGCATTGCTGCATACCGGGATGAAACCCGGCGACAAACTCGGTATTTTTGCTAACAATGTTCCCGACTGGCTTACATTTATGTTTGCCTGTGCCAAAATAGGGGTAGTGCTGGTAACCATCAATACCAATTATAAATCGCACGAGCTCGAGTACGTGGTTAAAAATTCGGATATTGTTTCTCTTTGTATTGTAAATGGCTGGCGCGACAGCGATTATGTGCAGATGGTAAACGAACTTGTACCCGAACTCCGCGAGAGCCAGCGTGGTTTTCTGAAAAGTGAAAAATTCCCTTTCCTGAAAAATGTAATTTTTATCGGGCAGGAAAAACACCGCGGTATGTTTAACACCGCTGAACTGATATTGCTTGGAAGCCAGCTCGACAACCAGTTGCTGAACGAAACCAAGGCAGGCATATCGTGCCACGATGTGGTTAATATGCAGTACACTTCGGGAACTACCGGTTTCCCGAAAGGGGTCATGCTTACACATCATAACATACTTAACAATGGCCTGGCAACCGGCCAATGCATGAATTTCACTGCAAACGACCGGCTCTGCATTTGTGTGCCACTATTTCACTGCTTTGGATGCGTGCTTGCCGTGTGTGCAATTTTAACACATGGTGCAAGCATGGTGATTGTTGAAAATTTCGATCCGCTGATGGTGCTGGCTTCCGTACAAAAGGAAAAATGTACAGCTTTACATGGCGTTCCAACCATGTTTATTGCTGAACTCAATCACCCCATGTTCAGCATGTTCGATCTGTCGTCGCTGCGCACCGGTATAATGGCTGGAGCCCTCTGCCCTATCGAAACCATGAATGAGGTTATGCAGAAAATGAATATGTCGGAACTGATTATTGTATATGGCTTAACAGAATCGTCGCCAGGCATGACAGCTACCCGTACATACGACTCGCCCCAGATACGAAGTACCACCGTTGGCAAAGCTTACCCAGCCGTTGAAGTAAAAGTTGCCGACCCTGAAACCGGACGTGAACTTAACCCCGGTGAGCAAGGCGAATTATGCTGCCGCGGATATAACGTGATGAAAGGTTACTATAAAAATGAGGAAGCCACCCGAAAAGCCATCGACAGCGAAGGTTGGCTGCATTCGGGCGACCTTGGGGTAAAGGACGAAAACGGGTACTTCAAAGTAACCGGCCGCATCAAGGATATGATTATCAGGGGTGGCGAAAATATTTATCCGCGCGAGGTCGAAAATTTCCTGTATACCATGCCACAAATACAGGCTGTTGAAGTTGCCGGCGTGCCCAGTGCAAAATACGGCGAACAAGTAGGCGCCTTCATAAAGACCCGTCCTGGCGCTGAGCTTACTGAAGAAGATGTAATGGACTTCTGCCGCGGGAAGATTGCACGGTATAAAATCCCGAAATACGTTTTCTTTGTAGATGATTTTCCCATGACAGCCAGCGGTAAAATACAGAAATATAAACTCCGCGAACTCAGTCTTGAACTGCTGAAAGAGAAAGGTGTTGAACCGGTTTAGTGCTTCCCGGTTTAAACGAATCCCAAAATATTACGTCGAATGGGTAATTAAATTTTTAACCTCCCCGGAATTTATTTTGGCTGATACAAACCAATTTTAAATTCCAGGCGTTAATCCAGGTATATTTTACAATCATCGCACAAAGGAAACCAGGGTATATACTGCAGGCCGATTTAATTTACATTCCACTGGAAAGCAAACAAACACATATCGCTCAGCCGCTTACCGAAGCAGATTTCGAAATGCTCTTCAGGAGTCATTTTTCGGGCCTGTGCTTTTTTGCGCAGAAATATGTGAAAGATCTCGACACCGCCAGGGAAATAGTTCAGGATGCTTTCCTCAGTTTGTGGGAAAAACGCCATACCATCGACATGGACCGGCAGGTAAAATCGTACCTGGCCATGATTATCCATAACAAATGCACCAACTATTTGCGCGATAATCGTAAATTCGACACCAATATCCTCGAAATTGAAAACCTGCTGAATGTGCCGGAGTACGAAAGCACCGATAGCCTGGTAACCGGCGAACTGAAAGTAAGAATTGATGCAGCCATCAACGAGCTACCTGAAAAATGCCGCGAAATATTTGTGATGAATCGTTACGAAAACCTCAAATACCAGGAAATAGCCGACAAACTTCAGATTTCGGTTAAAACCGTGGAAACCCAAATGTCGAGGGCACTACAGCACATGCGGCTCAGGCTGGCAGAGTATGTTACCGTTATGGTAGCTTTGGTGATTGGCTTTTTGAACAGGTAACCTGATGACGAGGGGACGTGAAAACAAGAGGACGGAGAGATGGGGCGATGGGGAGACTGGGAGAAGGGTGAAGGGGAAATTGGGAGAAGGAGACTTTTGGTCAAAAATGAATAGGATTAAAAAAATGCGGTTACCCCGTCAGGGTAAAACAACTTTGAAGTGTATTATTGACACAACAGGATTATGAACGATAACTCAACATATTACACTGACCTCATTGCGAGGTATTTCTCCGGCGAAATTTCGGAGGATGAGTTACGTTTGCTCTCCGAATGGCTGAAAGCCAGCGATGAGAACAAGGAAACTTTCAGGAAATACCAGCAAACCTGGCACCTCATCGAAAAACAAAATATCAACCAATCGGTAAACCTCGACCTCGAATGGAAGGCCATGCAGGATAAAATAAATGCTGCTCATTCGGATCACAATTCCGGTGGAAAGGTAGTTACCATGCGGCCAAACAAATTTACTACCACATTTCAAAAGGTATGGAAGGCAGCGGCTGTCACTGTTATTTTACTGGTTTCAGGCTTCCTCGTGTTTCAATATTTATCGAAACCAACCAGCATAGTGGTAACTGCCCAGGCCGGTAACCTCGAACAAATGCTGCCCGATGGAGA
>CALCJE010000128.1 GCA_937965665.1 uncultured Bacteroidales bacterium | reverse complement strand
GATTGCTATAGAATCAGGTTCACGTTCCTATTCTGAACTGAAAAACTATGCCGAATTTGTGAAGAAAAACAACATCTGGGACGAAGCTGCCATCATTACCAACTTTACCAGTATCATGAACTACTATATTGGTGAACCACCTACAAAAATTACTGTAAACAATAAAGTAATGACGCCGGTTGAGTATATGACTAACGTGTTAAAATTTAACGCAAACAATTACTGCGATGTGCTTTCGTACATGCAGCAACCTTACTGGAAACAAGTTGAATACGAAGTACCCGATAACTGGTGGCACGATGCAAGTTATTACAATTTACCACTCGACGATTTTATGAACCTGCTCAAAAAGTCATTAAAAGCAGGATACACCGTGGCCATTGGTGGCGATGTTTCCGAAGCCGGTTTCCTGGCACGCGAAGCCAATGCAGCCGTTATTCCTTCGTTCGACATACCCTCATCAGCTATCGACGAAAATGCCCGTCAGTTCCGTTTCAGTAACGAAACCACCACCGACGACCACGGCATGCATATTGTCGGGTACATGGAAAAAGATGGTGTAACCTGGTTCCTGGTTAAAGATTCGGGATCCGGCAGCCGCACCGGTGGCAAAGAGAAAAACAAAAACTTCGGGTACTACTTCTTCCACGAGGATTACGTAAAGCTCAAAATGATGGACTTTACTGTGCATAAAGATATGATGAAGGACCTTTTGCCTAAATTCAGCAAATAAACCTTGTATCACCTTTTGTAGTTTATTGAATTAAGTTTTTTGGGGTTAAATATCAACCCCAAAAAACTTTAATCTTTTTCACAGGCTATCTTTTTTTATGTAAAATGAAAGCCTAACTTCGCAAATACAACCTTACCTACATCTAAATTCTATAATATGCCACAGCAACACGCACGAATCCAACACGAAGCTGAACCTAAAGAAGGCTACATCAGCAAATTGATAGCCCAGGGAGAACACCAGCAACTCGATTTTAAATTCGGGGTAAACGATTCGCGCAAAATAGCCCGTACCCTGGCAGCATTTGCCAATACTGATGGCGGGCGACTGCTTATCGGTGTAAAAGACAACGGCTCCATTGCAGGAGTGCGTTCCGAAGAGGAATTTTACATGCTGCAGGCTGCCTCCGAAATGTTTACCCGGCCGGCCGTTCCATTCGAAGTGAAGGAATGGACTATAAATCAAAAACGGGTTCTCGAGGTGATTGTGCCGGCCATAAAAGGAGTACTGCACGCTGCGCCCGTCGAAAAAGACAATTACCTGATTTACATTCGGGTTAAAGACGAAAATTACACTGTAAACAGTGTATGGCTTAAGGCTTATAAATGGAGAAATTCTCCTTCAGGAACATTTATTCGCTTTGGCGATAATGAAAAATTTCTGCTCGATTACCTCGAAAAAGAACCAAGTATCACCCAATCAAAATATTGTAAGCTTACCAAAATAAACAGCCGAACCGCCGAAAATATCATCGCCGGTTTTGTAGCTATCGGCATGGTTAATATGGTTTTCACCAAACACGGCGTACTTTACACGCTCAGCGACCAGTACACAAAACTCACACCCGAGCAACGGCTGAAACAAATTAAAACCCATGTTGTAAAATAGTCATTCCGATGATCACTATTATTTCACCGGCCAAAACGCTCGATTTCGAAACACAGGCACCCATAGAAATCATGAGCACGCCTCATTTTCAGAAGGATGCTGATTACCTGGCTTCAAAACTGGGTAAGCTAAAGCCATCGGAACTGAGTAAATTGATGAAAATTTCAGCTAAGCTTGCCGATTTAAATGCCATGCGCTATGCCAGCTGGAAAAATGCACCCCACAAACAAGCCATTTTTGCCTACAATGGCGATGTTTACGATGGACTTGAAGCTTCATCCTTGTCACCAACCGAAATAGATTTTGCCCAGCACAACCTTCGCATTATTTCGGGATTATATGGCTTGTTGCAACCACTCGATGCAATAAAACCTTACCGCATCGAAATTGGAACAGGGTTTGCGACACCCAAAGGCGAAAATCTTTATAAATACTGGGGCGACCGAATTACCAATCAACTACAGAAAAGCCTGAAAGAATCGGAGAATAATGTGCTTGTTAACCTGGCATCGCAGGAGTATTTTGCAGCAATAAACACGAAAAAGCTGAAAGCACGCATCATCACTCCGTCTTTTAAAGATAATAACAACGGGAACTATGCCATGATTTCGTTTTTTGCGAAACGAGCCCGTGGCATGATGAGCCGATTTATTATTCAGAATGCAATTACTGATTATGAAATGCTGGTTGGATTTGATTCGGGAGGCTATCATTTTAATCATGAACTGACCAAAGGCGATAATTGGGTCTTTACCAGGGGTTGATAACCGAATGTTAATAAATAGTTTATGTCAGGTTTTGCAGGAAAATTTTTGAAGAGTTTCTTAAATGCGGCTCATGGCATAGGTTTTCTTTTTAAAAGCCAGCCCAATGCCCGTATCGAATTAACAATTGCAGTTATAGTTCTGATTTCGGGATTTTTGTTCAAAATAAGCGCTGCCGAATGGTGCATTATTTTGTTGTGTATTGCATTGGTAATAGGTTTTGAAGGGATAAACACCGCGTTAGAAGTAATTGCCGACAAGCTACACCCTGGCTTCAGTAAAGAAATCGGCGTAGCAAAAGATGTTGCCGCAGGAGCCGTTCTGATTACTGCCCTGGTTGCAGCCATCGTTGGATTTATTATTTTTGCACCGCGCTTGCTGGAACTATGGCTCACTCGTTAAAATTGGATTTACCTGATCAGGATTTTTCTTCAGCAATATTAAACCACTTACTCTTTTAGCCCTGAACCGGGTAAAACACGTTCACCGAAGGTAAACCCTCGAACTATCCTCATAAAATAAAAATACAGCTAACAACTTTATAGTATGATACTTATTGCCGACGGAGGCTCGACCAAAACAGACTGGCGCCTGCTAAAAGATGGACGAGAATACAAACAAGTGCAAACACAAGGTTTCAATCCATACCTGGTTGGGAGCGATGCAATTGAAGATATTCTCTGGAAAGAATTACAGCCTTATATCGATAACGAAGCGGTAAGCCATGTTTATTATTATGGCGCCGGTTGCTCAACACCGGTTAAGAATATGATTGTCGAAGCCGCTTTCGAAAAGGTTTTTGTAAATGCCCGAATCAATATCAGCCATGATTTGTTAGGAGCGGCTCACGCATTATGTGCTGATTCCGAAGGAATTGTTGCCATATTGGGTACCGGCTCAAATTCCTGTTATTACGATGGCAGGGAAATAAAAGATGGCATTTTTTCGCTGGGATATTTCTTTGGCGACGAAGGCAGCGGTGCATACCTGGGTAAACAGCTGCTCACGGCTTACCTGCACAAGGAACTTCCAGCCGACATCGAAGAACGGCTTAAAGAGGAATATCCTTCGAGCCTCGAAAGTATTCTCGATGCCGTTTATTCAAAACCGGCTCCAAGTCGTTTCCTGGCATCATTCAGCCGCTTTATCAACATTAACCGCGAACACCCATATATCATAAACCTGCTCACTGAAGCTTTTAAGGCATTTTACAAGTACCAGGTCTGTTGCTATCCAAAACACAAAGAGATTCCTGTACATTTTGTGGGTTCCGTGGCATATCATTACCAGGATTTTCTGACACAGATTGGCTCGCAGTTAGGCATCAGAACCGGTCGGTTCATTCAGGCTCCTATTGATGGGTTGGTAGAGTACCACAACGACAAGAAATAATTCGCGGCCGGCTTACCAGCCAGGCTTTCAATTAAAAAGGCACAACAACATAAAATGCTGTTGTGCCTTTGTTTTTATTAGCAACTTCCAGGTACTGCCCCTATTTCTTCTTAGCCTCAAATTTCAAGGCTCCGGAGTTGATGCAGTAGCGAAGGCCGGTCGGCTGAGGCCCATCTTCAAAAACATGCCCCAGGTGGCCGCCGCATTTGGCACACATCACTTCTATGCGCACCATACCATGCGAAAAATCCTTTTTTTCAACAATATTTTTATCAATAGAAGGTTCATAAAAAGCAGGCCATCCACAACCCGAATTATACTTGGTTTTTGAGGTAAACAATTCGGTACCGCAGGCTGCACAATAATAGGTACCTTCTTCATAAAATTTATCATATGCCCCTGTAAACGGGCGTTCAGTCCCTTTTTCACGCAGTATATTGAACTGAACCGGAGTCAACTGCTTTCTCCACTCATCATCTGTTTTTTTAATTTCGAAAGTATCCATGGCTGCAATTGTAGGTTGAGATTTTGCTTTATTTCCGGTTTGCTGACCACATGCCGAAAGCGACAACATAATCAATAAAAATAAGCCTGTTTGCCTGATTCCCGATTTCATCTGTTACCGGTTTAATGTTTATTTTTCAATA
>CALCJE010000127.1 GCA_937965665.1 uncultured Bacteroidales bacterium | reverse complement strand
ATTTATACACTTTGTTGTACAACGTATCCATATTAATTACCCCTGTAATCATGGAGTAATCTTCACCCACCGGGCTCTTGATAGCAGCAATTTTTGCAGCACATGGGGTGATATAAAAAACACCAATCTCAGCTGGTTTAATTCCCTGGTCGGTAAGTTCCTTGCGGCAATATAAGGCCGTGATATCCAATGGGGGTTTCAGTAAGATGATGTTGTCAGTAAGGGCAGGGAATTTAACCTGTACGAGCCTTATGATGGCCGGACAAAACGATGAAATCAGAGGTTTGCTTTCCGGATGCGATTTAACGTAGGCTTTAACTTCATTTGCAAGCAGGTCGACACCAGTTTCAACTTCATAAATATGTGTAAAACCGTTGGCAAGAATGGCGTTATAAATCTGTTTGTGCGAAATTTCTTCAGGGAATTGCCCGAAGAAAACAGCAGGTACCAGTGCAACCCGGTAATTAAAAGATTGGATGCGTTTAAAGTCATCCTGGTCAATAAAAATGGCTCTTACAGGGCAGGCTTTGAAACATTCGCCACAGTCGACGCAGCGGTTTTCATACAGGATTGCCTTCCCATTCCGCACTCTTATGGCTTCAGTAGGGCAAACATTCATGCAGTGATAACAACCTGTACAGATTTCTTCGTTGATCTTCAATTCATGATGGAAATGCTTGCTATCCATAATATTAACTTTGTGGCAGGTTCACAATAATTTCGACACAGGTGCCAACTCCTACTTCACTTTGTATGTTCAGGATGTCAGAATTGTTTTTGATGTTTTGAAGTCCCATTCCCGCTCCGAATCCCATTTCGCGTACTTTGGCTGATGCGGTTGAAAACCCTGCCTGCATTGCTTTTTCTATATCAGGGATACCCGGGCCAATATCAATTAGTTGGATCAGTACCCTGGATGTATCTACGTCGCAAATGGCTTTTCCCCCGTTCGAATGTGCTACAATATTAACTTCACCTTCGTACATCGAAACAACAATCCGTTTTATAATCTGCGGGTCAACATTCAGTTGTTTCAGTATCTTTTTGAAGCCGCTCGAAGCATCGCCAGCGTTGGTAAAATTTCCTGCTTCTATCTGGTATTCGAACCTCATCGCTCCTCTAAATTTAGTACACGGGATTTAAACCACTCTGGAACAAAATGCCGCAAGTTCTGTACATCGAATAGCTGCACTGCATAATTACAATCCTGTTTTCTTCGGCCAGGGCAATCATTTCGGGTGAGGCTTTTTTGTTCCTTACGAGGACAATGTTTTTTATATCCGACATTTCGGATGTGCGTATGGTTTGTATATTGACGAGCCCGGTTAAAAGCAGTAATTTTTCGCTGTCGATAGTAAGTACATCACTCATCAGGTCCGAAGCAAAAACGGCTTGTACTTCCCTTTCGAGTTTAGTGTGTCCGCAAACAATTTCTGCATTCAATAATTCTGCTATTTCTCGTAATTTCATCGCCGTGGTCCTTTGCTTTTCTGAGATTCAAATATAATCAGATTCGATCGAAAAAGGGAGATGTTTTTATCCCGGATTTCGAGTGGCAAAATTATAGGTATTTCGCCTGATAAACAAGCTAATTGTTATTTTATTCACATTGTTAATAAAATAACAGTAAATTTATAATTAGTCTAAATAATAAGCTTTTAACAGGAGTGATTGTATTATTTTTTATATCACAATGATATTGAGTTGCAAGGTAAAAATGAAGAGGCTGAAGTATTTCATCACCCGGATAAAAAATGGAAAAGCCGCCCGCAAACCGGACGGCTTTCTTTAAAAACGAAGTTAGTTAGTAGCGATTGCGAACTTTATAGTGTGTATGAAGCAATTCATGCGATTTATGCCCCAGCGGATGCGAGAGGTATTCATTATACACCTCTGTTACTTCAGGGTTTTCGTGCGATTTGCGGATCGGTTTGCCCATATCTTCGGCATAAATTGCCTCTGCACGACGTTTGCGTATTTCGGCCGAGGTTGGTATGGGTTGTCCGCCACCTCCAATGCAACCTCCCGGGCAACCCATCACTTCGATAAAGTGGTAGTTTGCTTTGCCCGAATTTACGGCATCCATCAGCAACTTTGCATTTGCAAGTCCATGTGCAACAGCAACATTCAGTTCAACTCCTTCCAGGAAATTCCAGTCGGGTTTTGTATTCTTAATTTTTATACTTGCCTCTTTTACTCCTTCCATACCTCGTACAGGTTTGATATTAAGGTTGGTAAAAGGAACTTCGTTGCCTGTTATTATTTCGTAAGCCGTACGAAGTGCTGCTTCCATTACACCACCGGTGGTACCAAAAATAACGGCAGCGCCTGTCGATTGACCCAGGATACTGTCGTAGTTTCCATCTTCAAGCTTTTCAAATTCTATGCCGGCTTGTTTTATCATCATAGCCAGCTCGCGGGTGGTAAGCACATAATCAACATCTTTAAATCCGGAATCACGCATTTCGGAGCGATTGCATTCGAATTTTTTTGCTGTACAAGGCATAATAGATACTACTACCATGTTTTCGGCTTTGATATTGATTTTATCGGCATAATATGTTTTGGCTAATGCACCAAACATTTGCTGAGGCGATTTGCAGGTCGAGAGGTTATCGAGTAAGCCAGGGTACATGTGTTCCTGGAATTTAACCCAGCCTGGTGAGCAGGAGGTCATCATGGGCAGTTTAACAGTTTCGTCCTTATCAACCAGTGCTTTTTTTAGCCTGGTCAGTAATTCGGTGCCTTCTTCCATGATGGTAAGGTCAGCAGTAAAATCGGTATCCAGCACTTTATTAAATCCCATTTTACGGAGCGCTGAAACCATTCTGCCTGTAACGCGCATGCCCGGATCCAGTCCCAGGTCTTCACCAAGGGCTACCCGGGTTGCGGGAGCAGTTTCAACAACCACGAATTTGTTGGGATCGTAAATGGCATGCCATACATCCTCAATATAATTACGCTCGTATAATGCGCCGGTCGGACAGCGGTTGATGCATTGCCCGCAGTTGGTACAAACCACATCGTTGAGGGGTTTATTCATGAAAGTAGTAATTACCTGGTGATCGCCTTTATTGGCAACAGCCAGGGCGCAGACTGACTGAAGCTCGGCACAGGTACGCACGCAACGCTGGCAACGGATACATTTGCTTGCATCCTTACTGATAGAAGGGGAAGAGATATCGCGGATTTTATCTTTGGCTTTTACCAGGTCGATAAAAATATGATCGCCAAAACGGTATTCCGAAGCAAGTTCCTGTAGCTCGCAATGCCCGTTCTTAAAACATTTTGTACAATCGGCATTATGTTCTGAGAGCAACAACTCGAGAATGTGTTTGCGGGCGATCCGTACTTTTTCACTGTTTGTGTTCACTTCCATACCTTCTGAAACCGGAGTGGCGCATGAAGCAGCCAGCAGTCGGGCTCCTTTTACCTCAACCACGCATACACGGCAGTTTCCGGCAACAGTCAGGTCGGGATGATTGCAAAGTGTTGGTATGCGGAAATTCAGGCGTTTGGCAGCTTCCAGGATGGTAGTGCCTTCTTCAACCTGTATGGGGGTATTGTTTATTTTAAGGTTAACCATATATTTACTCATAGTCAGATTCTCCTATGTTTGGGTTTAAACGCTGGGTTAGTAAATGATTTCTTCACGAAAGTTGTCGACAATTGAAGTAAACGGATTTGCCACTGATTGCCCCAGGCCGCATTTGGCCGCTATTTTCATGGTTGAGGTCAATCGTTTCAGATCATCGAGATAAGTGGGCGGGCGTTCGCCTTTTTTTACAGCTTCTATTCCTTTCAGCAATTGCTGACATCCAATGCGGCAAGGGGTGCATTGCCCGCATGATTCTTCAGTAAAAAACTCAAGGTAGTCGTGAAGTACATTGTACATGGATCGGCTTGAGTTAAAAATCATCATCGATCCGCCGGTAGGTATGCCTTCGAAACCTATGATGGTATCGTTGAATTTTTTGCGTGGCACACAATGACCGGATGCACCTCCAACCTGTATCGCTTTTGTATCGCCATCGCCAAATTCCTCTACGAAATCCTTGAGCGGCATGCCCAGTTCGAGTTCATAAATGCCGGCAATAGGGGTATCACCTGAAACTGAGAACACTTTTGATCCTCTTGAGTCTTTGGTTCCCAATGCTTTAAATTGTTCGGGCCCCATGCGGCAGATTTCGGAAGTATACACCAGTGTTTCAACATTGTTTATAACGGTAGGTTTGTTGTTATAGCCAGCTACGGTTGGATAGGGAGGTTTGTTTCTGGGTTCGCCGCGTTTACCTTCCATGGATTCGAAAAGTGCTGATTCTTCACCGCAAACATAGGCCCCGCTTCCTGAACGAAGGTATATCTGAAAGTCGACTTTCAAATCGCGAAGCTGCTTGTTGAATAGTTCAATTTTTTTATCGAGCGCTTTAAGCATGAAATTATACTCTCCCCGAACATACATGTAACCTTCGCGAGCCCCAATTACAAAACCACAGATGGTCATCCCGGCAAATATTTTTTCGGGAACACGATCAAGAATTTCGCGGTCTTTAAAGGTTCCGGGCTCCCCTTCATCGGCATTGCAGATCACGTATTTAGTATCGGAATCCTCGTTGCGGCAGAATTTCCATTTCAGCCCTGTAGGGAAACCTGCACCGCCACGGCCTTTCAGACCGGAGTCTATCATATCGAGGATAATGTTTTCGGGTGTTTTTTTTATGGTTTTTTCGACTACCTGAATTGGAGTGCACTTGTCGTCCCAGCCGAAAATGATATCTATTTTCTTTAATTGCTTCTGTTCCATGAGATTAGTGATTTCTAACTTAGTACTAATTGGTTTTTTTCGAAAAATCTTCAATGATTTCGATGGCTTTTTCCGGGGTCATAGAAGGGAAAACTTCATCGTTAATAAGCAGTACGGGACCTTTGTGACACCAGCCGAGGCAATTGGCAGTGAGCAGTGTAAACTTTTTGTCGTGCGTAGTTTCACCTACTTTAACCATCAGGTGATCCTCAATGGCCCTGATGATTGCATCCTTGCCCTGCATATGGCAGGAAATAGTTTTACACACACGCAAAATATTCTTTCCCCTGGGTTTTGTATCCAGGAATGTGTAAAACGAAGCTGTGCCATACACATCTGCGGCTGAAAGATCCAACTCGCGGGCTACTGCAATCATAGCTTCTTCAGAAAGAAATTTTTCCCGGGCAACTACCCCCTGTAATACGGGCATCAAAGCATTTCGTGTTTTTCCATGCTTTTCAACCAATTCATGAATTAAAACTTCGGTGTTTGTCATTTTGTTAGGGTTTGATTGTAATTACTTGATTAGTACTAGCATACATTGTTAATCAATTCACAATAGACATTGTAAAGATATGTATCTTCAATTAATATTCAGTGATTTACGGTTTGTTTTTTTTATGGAAGAATGTAATTTATATTCTTTCTAAAAAGCTATTGTAATATGAAGAATGTCAATATGTAAATACATTTTTAAATATATAAATTCTCGTAATCTTCGGCAGAAAAGTTAATTTTGCAGACCGGAGGTAATATGATATACAGGTATTTTATCGCTCTTGCGTATAACGGACTGGCTTACAGTGGTTGGCAGATACAGCCCAACGGAGTCACTATTCAGCAGTGGATAGAGAACGGACTTGCTGCCGTTACTGGTTTAAAAACGGGTATTACTGGTTGTGGCCGCACGGATGCCGGGGTACATGCTTCGCAGTTTTATGCACATTTTGATCATTCGCATGCCTATTCAGCTTTGGAACTCGAACAACTTGCATTCAGGCTGAATCGCTACTTGCCGCAGGATATTGTGGTTTTTAAAATTGTCCCGGTGATACCCGGGGCACATGCCCGTTTCAGTGCATTGTGGCGGGAATATGAGTACCTGGTGATCAGACACAAAGACCCGTTCCGTTTTCAACAGGCATATTTTGTGCATGGCGACCTGGATATTGAAGCAATGAATTCTGCGGGAAGATTATTATCAGGCAAGCATGATTTTCAGAGTTTCAGCAAAGTAAATACCCAGGTGAATAATTTTGTTTGTGATATACACACAGCTAAGTGGGAGGAGAAAGCACATGTGTTGCAATTTACCATCAGGGCCGACCGCTTTTTGCGAAATATGGTGCGTGCCATTGTAGGTACCATGCTTGATGTGGGAAGGGGAAAAATAGAAATTAAAGAATTTCAGGAGATTATCAACAGCAAAAACAGGTGTGAGGCAGGTTATTCTGTTCCGGCAAAAGGGCTT
>CALCJE010000126.1 GCA_937965665.1 uncultured Bacteroidales bacterium | reverse complement strand
ATATGGATGAAGTTTACCTTTTTGTTACCCGGAAACTAATATTTGCCCATATTTCGGCCCCTGTTGCCTGGTTCGACCGTCATATTGTGGATGGATTTATGAACCTGATAGCCCGCACGGTTGAAAATACTTCAATGTCGATAAAAGGCATGCAATCGGGTAGGATTCAGCAGTACGGATATGTTTTTGTTACAGGAGCCATAGCCCTTGTTCTCATATTTGTTTACCTGTGGTAATTTAAACACAGTAGAATTAAAGGAGTACAAATTAAATCGCAAGAAAACAAAAAATGAATATACTCAGCTTATTTGTTCTGATACCTGTCCTCACGGTTATCGCCATATTGTTTACCAACAATATGAAGCAAACCCGTATAGTGAGCGCCATTGGCATGGGATTGCAACTTATTCTGGCAGGCGTACTTGTATACCTGTACATTACCGAGCGCCAGGCTGGCAACACGGCCGCCATGCTATTTTATTATGATGCAGTCTGGTTCCCGACACTTAACATTCACTATACACTTGGCGTGGATGGTATTTCGGTAGCTATGATAGCGCTAACTGCAGTGGTAGTATTTGCAGGTATTTTCGCATCGTGGATGGTTGATTTCCTTTACAGGGAATTCTTTGTTTCACTTATACTGCTTGCCACCGGGGTTTTTGGCTTTTTTATTTCCCTCGACATATTTACCATGTTCCTCTTTTACGAGTTAGCGGTTATCCCGATGTATCTGCTGATTGGTATTTGGGGCTCGGGACCAAAAGAGTATTCAGCCATGAAGCTCACCCTAATGCTCATGGCCGGATCGGCACTGCTTTTTGTTGCCATCCTGGGAATTTATTTCAATTCAGCTCCTGCTGGTTCTGCACTTACATTTAACCTGCTTGAAATTTCGAAATACACCATACCCATTGAAATGCAGCGATTCCTGTTCCCGTTTGCATTTGTCGGGTTCGGTATCCTGGGTGCACTCTTCCCGTTCCACACATGGTCGCCCGATGGTCATGCTTCGGCACCAACCGCGGTATCCATGCTTCATGCAGGTGTACTTATGAAACTTGGAGGTTATGGTGCATTCAGGGT
>CALCJE010000125.1 GCA_937965665.1 uncultured Bacteroidales bacterium | reverse complement strand
CAAGGTCAAAATCGTCGAGGTCGCATGCAAGCCCCGTGCCACCACCGGCATCACGAAAAGTGATTTCGCGCAAACGGCCAATTTCGCGTGTGATATTAGGTGAATTATGGCAGGTGACTATATAAATTTCATTATTCCCACTGTTGGTGCGCTTCACAAACTTATCGGGTGTAAGCTCCTGTTCAAGTAATTTCCGGTCAACTGCTTCAATTATTTCCTGCATTTCAGTCTGTTTATTTAATCAACTACAAATGAGTTGTTTTTGTTCTTGCTCAGTGAGTAAACATGGTTTTTCAATACCTGTGCCCATGTTACATCCGTTTTGCTTTTATCAAAGATAGTATAAGAAATTGGTTTGCCAAAAGTAATTACAATTTCTTTGCCCCTCTGCCTGAACATCTCGTCTACCAGGTACAGCATCTCGATATTGGCCTTTATTCCCAACTTAGTCCTGAACCTCGACAAATTATAGAACCAGTTCGAATTCCGGCCATTAATATGACAGGGTATAACATCACGCTTATGCATCCGGGCTTTGGTAATAAAACTCTTTTTCCATTCGAGATCACATATATCGCCGTTTTGCTTGCGCGAACACAAACCGGCAGGGAAAAACAGCATGGCTTTGTCGGATGCAAACGTATCGTCGATGGCACGGGCATAACCTGCATTTGATCCGTGTTTGTTAACAGGTATAAAAAGTTCTTTCAGGTTGGTTACATGCATCAGCAGGTCATTCACCGGAAAAACAATGTCTTTCCTCACTTTCCCGACAAGCCACATCAGGGCCATACCGTCAAGGCCTCCCAGGGGATGGTTTGCAGCTATAATCCACCGGCCTTCGGATGGAATATTCTCAAGGCCTGAAAAACTGATTTTTACGCCGAAACCCTTCAGGCAAGCATCCAGGAAATCGACTCCATACTTATCGTGATTGGTTCTCACAATTTCATTCAGCTCATCCTGGTGAATCACCTTTTTCAGATAATTCAGAACAAACCGAGGTAAGACCCGCAGCAAGCGGGGATTTTTACCTGCGATCACCCGTTCCAGGTCGAGGAACGATTCATTTACAGGTTCGGAAACAGGTTGATCTACCATACCTTAAAATTACTAAAAACAGCAGGGCTATAAAGCCCGGCCATGCAAAAATAATGATTTTCCTGACATATTTGGGTTCATTATCCCTATGATATATAATAAATAAGGTATAAATATCTTCCAAAACTATTGATATCATTAGATACTTTTTATATAACCTAATATTTACAGATGATACAGAAGCTTTTTTTTCTGAATCCCTTTATTTATAAGCATTGTGTGTATTGTTAATAAAAAAAAGTGGGAAAATATGGTAAAAAGTGGGAAATCAGCAGTATTTTTACACCAAAATAATACCATTACCCATGATACCCTTGCAAGGAGAACATATTGGCCGGGTTGATGCAAAAGGAAGATTCCTGCTTCCTGTTGCATTAAAAAACCAGCTAAGTGCTTCATTGGGTGAAGGTTTTATTGTTAAAAGGAGCATTTTCAGCCCTTGCCTGGAGCTTTATCCCAAAACAAACTGGGATGAGATTAACAGGAAGATTATCAGCAAGTTGAACCGGTTTGTAAAAAAGCACAACGATTTTATCCGGGCCTATAATGCCGGGTTAAAAGAGCTGGAAATTGATAATTCAGGCCGCATACTGATACCCCGCGACCTGGCAGTTTTTGCCGGCATCAGTGGTGATATTGTGGTAACTGCCAAAATGGATTGCATTGAAATATGGGATAAGGCCAGGTACGACGAAATTGTCAGCGAAACCCAGACTGATATTTCCGGTTTGGCCGAAGAAATATTAGGAAATATTAACCTCAACGAATGAGCACCGGATGTATCACCAACCAGCACTCTTGCACGAATGTATCGAAGGTCTTGGCATTAATCCCTCAGGGATCTATGCTGATTTGACCTTTGGGGGTGGTGGACATTCGCGCGAAATACTGGCGAAGCTGAACGCGGATGGTCGCCTGCTCGCTTTCGACCAGGATGAGGATGCCATCAGCAATACGATTGATGATGCCCGGTTTACGCTGGTAAATGAAAACTTCAGGTACCTCAAAAATTTCCTTCGCCTGCATAAGGCTTTCCCGGTAGATGGTATACTTGCCGATTTAGGCATTTCGTCGCACCAGATTGACACGCCCGAACGGGGCTTTGCAACCCGTTTCGAAGGTCCGCTGGATATGCGTATGGCCCGCAGCCAGGGCATTACGGCTTCGGAAATGGTAAATACTTACCCCGAAGAGAAACTCATTTCAGTGTTCAAACTTTATGGCGAAATATCCAATGCACGCCAGCTGGCAGCTAAAATTGTGGAGGCGCGTATCAAACCTATTACCACTACCGGCGAACTGAAAGAAGCTATAAAAACGTGCATGCCTCCGAATTACGAAAACAAATACCTGGCCCAGGTTTTCCAGGCCATACGCATTGAAATTAATGATGAAATGGGCGCTTTACAGGCTATGCTGAAACAGTGTGCCGATGCGCTTAAACCAGGTGGAAGGCTGGTGGTAATTTCGTATCACTCGCTCGAAGACAGGCTGGTTAAAAACTATATAAAAGCCGGCAACCTCGAAGGCGAACTGCAAAAGGATTTTTACGGGAATGTACTGACCCCGTTTAAATCTATTACCCGCAAGCCCATAACCCCCTCCGACGAAGAACTGGCCAGCAACCCGCGGTCGCGCAGTGCCAAATTGCGTATAGCTCAAAAAATATAAGTATGGCCGAATTACGAAATACCATAAATATAGAAGCTGAAAAAGTTGCTGAAGAACCAAAGCCAGCCAAACCATCGACCAACAAAAAGAAACCCGCAGGTGGCAAAGTAAAAAGCATACTGGAAGGATCGTTCCTGGTGCGCGACAAGGTGATTGGGCTTCTGCCGTTCCTGGTATATCTGACTTTCATCGGGACATTATACATTTTTAATTCAAACTATGCCAACCGGACCATCATCAGCATCAGCAAAACAAAAAAACAAATAGAAGAACAACGCTTTGAATATATCAATACCAAATCGAAATTAATGCAAACCGGAAGGCAAACCGAAATAGCCAAACGATTACAAAACAGCGGATTAAAAGAATCAAAAACGCCTCCGCGTAAAATACTGATTGAAACAACGAAATAATAAAATAGTATAGCTTATCCCCGATGGATTCAAGGAAATCAATTCTTACACGCGTTTACCTGGTTTATGGCTTCATGTTTGTCATAAGCCTGGCCGTAGTTGGTAAAATCCTGTATATCCAGTTGGTTGAGGGTGAGATGTGGAAAGCCAAGGCTGAAAAACTTTCGCTCAAGTATTTTACCATCGAGCCCAACCGGGGTAATATTTACGATATAAACGGCGAAATACTGGCTACTTCGGTGCCTTTGTTCGAAGTGCGTATGGATGCCGCTTCACCGCTTATCCCGGATTCAGTTTTTAAGAAAGATGTCGATTCACTGGCCATTTGCCTTTCGGGCTATTTTAAAGATAAAACACGGCAGCAATACCGGTCGTTGCTGGTAAACGGGCGCAGCAACAAAAACCGCTACCTTCTTATTAAACGTAAAGCCACATTTGACCAGCTGAAAGCATTGCGGAAATTCCCAATTTTCAGGTTGGGCAAAAACAGTGGGGGGCTTATCACGACAGTTGAAAACAAAAGGGTATATCCGTTCGATAAGCTGGGCTATCGTACCCTGGGATGGTATAAGGAAGGCAACCCGAATAATGTGGGTCTCGAAAATGCATTTAACGCACAGATGCAGGGCATGGCAGGCAAAAGGCTGTACCAGCGCATTCCGGATGGCAACTGGCGCCCCATGAATCGTGGCAACGAAATTGAACCTGTAAGCGGCGCAGATATCTATACCACTATCGACATCAACATACAGGATGTGGCCGAAGAAGCACTGCTGCAGCAACTTGAATTCAACCAGGCTGACCACGGCTGCGCCATCCTGATGGAAGTAAAAACCGGTGAAATCAGGGCTATTGCCAACCTTGGACGCACCAAATCGGGTACTTACGAAGAGCTGTACAATTATGCCATTGGTGAAAGTACCGAACCGGGATCGACCTTTAAATTATTTTCCCTGCTGGCTGCTTTTGAAGATGGCAAAGCCAAACTGACTGATATGGTTGATGTTACCGGCGGGATAACCCAGTTCGGCAAAAGAACCATGAGAGACTCGCACCTGGGAGGCGGAGTGATGACGGTACAGCAGGCTTTTGAAAAATCGTCGAATGTCGGCATTTCGAAAATAATTTACAGGGCTTATGCCTCAAATCCGCAGGCATTTGTCGACCGCATCCATAGCTTTAGCGTACATAAAAAACTAGGGCTCGAAATTAAAGGAGAAGGCCGTCCACAGATCCTGGGCACCAAGGATGGGCTCTGGTCGAACAGCTCACTGCCCTGGATGTCGATTGGATACGAGGTTGCCCTTACCCCTTTGCAGATCCTCACATTCTATAATGCTGTTGCAAATAACGGGGTAATGGTGAAACCCCATTTTGTAAAGGAAATCCGTATGGCAGGAATGCCAGCCACCTCTTTCGATACACAGGTAATTAACCCCAAAATAGCCTCGAAGGAAGCCATTGAAATGGCAAAAACCATGCTCGAGGCTGTGGTTGATCACGGAACAGGTTCGGTGTTAAAAAATCCTATTTACAAGGTTGCCGGAAAAACCGGGACTGCCCAGCTGGCCCAAAACCGGGGCGGATACAACAAATCGGATTACAAAGGCTCATTTGTGGGCTATTTCCCGGCTGATAATCCCAAATATTCGTGCATCGTGGTTATCAACAACCCAACCACAGGAGGATACTATGGCGGCGTAATCTCGGCACCGGTTTTCCGCGAGATAGCTGACCGGATTTATGCCACCGATCCTGAAGTTGGGATGAACTGGGTTGATACGACAAATACCGTTCGCAGCAACCCGCTGCAAGCCGGCAATATGCACGATATTGAATACCTCAGCAAATGGCTGGGCTACTCCATGGGAATACCCAAAGGCGGCGAATGGATAACCATGAGTGCTGACAGCACTGGCAAAAGGCTTACCCCGGCTACGTTCACCAACCATACCTTACCCAGCGTGATCGGGATGGGTGCCAGTGACGCCGTGTACTGCCTCGAAAAACTTGGGGTCAAAGTACAGCTGAAAGGCCTGGGACTGGTTAAACAGCAATCACTACCGGCAGGCAGTACTATTAAACCGGGCATGCCTGTTTTGCTAAGCCTTGGACTTTAAAATTGATTGAAAACTGAAGAAAATATTAATAAAATGAAAACCCTGTCCAGTTTACTCAAAAGCGTAACCGTAATGCAACTGCAAGGTGCTGCGGATACAACTGTGAGCGGCATTACCTACGATTCGCGCGAGGTAGTAACCGGCTGCATGTTTTTTGCAGTAAAAGGCACCCGGGTTGATGGTCACAGTTATATAGACCAGGTAATTGAAAAAGGCGCATCGGCCATTGTTTGTGAAACCTTGCCTGAAAAAATCAACGCCAAAGTAGCCTATGTAGTGGTTGCCGACAGCAGTTTTGCTTCAGGAGTAATTGCATCAAACTGGTTCGATAATCCTTCGGAAAAACTTCACCTGGTGGGTATTACCGGCACGAACGGCAAGACCACCACGGTAACGCTTTTATTCAATCTTTTCAGGCAGCTTGGATATCACACAGGGCTGCTTTCCACCATCCTGAATCGTATTGACGACGAAATTATTCCGTCGACCCACACTACTCCTGACGCCATCCAGCTCAATGCCCTGCTCGACCGCATGGTTCAGAGAGGATGCAGCTACTGTTTCATGGAGGTAAGTTCGCATGCCATCGTACAAAACCGCGTGGCAGGTTTACATTTTGCCGGCGGAATTTTTTCGAACATCACCCACGATCACCTCGATTTCCATAAAACGTTCGACGAATACCTGAAAGCCAAGAAACGCTTTTTTGATGAATTACCTGCCGGTGCTTTTGCACTCACTAACCTGGACGACCGCAATGGTATGGTGATGCTTCAAAATACCCGCGCAGCAAAACGTACCTACAGCTTTCAGAAAGTAGCCGATTTTAAAGGCCGTATTATTGAAGCGCCGCTTGATGGTTTGCACCTCGAGCTGGATGGAAACGAAATCTGGTGCCGCCTGGTAGGTCGTTTCAACGGGTATAACCTGATGGCTGTGTATGCCGCCAGTGTACTCCTGAAACAGAATCCAATCGAAGTACTTACCATACTCAGCAACCTGCAGAGTGTCGAAGGCCGGTTCGATTACATCAAATCGCCGCAGGGAATTATCGGCATTGTGGATTATGCGCACACACCCGATGCCTTGCAGAATGTGCTGGAAACCATAAACCAACTCCGTACCGGAAACGAAATGCTGATCACCGTGGTTGGCTGTGGCGGCGACAGGGATAAGTCCAAACGACCTGTAATGGCACGAATTGCAGCCCGTATGAGCGACAGGGTAATACTCACGAGCGACAATCCGCGCAGCGAAGTACCCGAACAAATCATTGCCGAAATGCTGTCAGGCGTTGAAAAAGAATTTGCCCGAAACGTACAGAATATAACCGACCGCCACGATGCCATCCGTATTGCCTGTGCCATGGCTCGCGACAACGATGTAATACTGGTAGCCGGTAAAGGGCACGAAAAATACCAGGATATCAATGGAGTGAAACATCATTTCGATGATAAAGAAATACTTGCAAAATACTTACTCTAAACCTGTTCACTAAAAATAACACCTATGTTGTATTATCTTTTTACATGGCTCGATAAGGCGTATAACCTGCCCGGTGCGGGGATGTTTCAATTCATCTCGTTCCGCGCTGCAATGGCGACCATATTCTCGCTGTTTATCTCGCTTATTTACGGTAAAAGGATTATCAATATACTGCGTGCAAAGCAAATCGGCGAAACCGTACGCGAACTTGGCCTCGAAGGACAAATGGCTAAAACCGGAACACCTACTATGGGAGGGCTCATTATACTGGGTGCCATTCTAATACCTACACTCCTATTTGCCAAGATACTGAACATTTACATCCTGCTCATCCTCTTTGTAACCGTGTGGTTAGGAATGATTGGTTTCCTGGATGACTACATTAAAGTTTTCAGGAAAAATAAGGAAGGGTTAGCCGGCAGGTTCAAAATCCTGGGCCAGATTGTGGCAGGCCTGGTTGTTGGCTCCGTACTGTACTTCCACCCCGGTATTGTTATCCGCGAACGACTGCCGGAGCGTAAAGTAGCTGTAACAACAGTTAAGCCAGGCTCACTCACAGCATTTGAGCAGGTACGCGATCATAATAAAAGATTTAAGACGGTTGCTGAAAAATCAACTAAAACCACCATCCCGTTCCTGAAAAATAATGAATTCGATTATGCTATCCTGATAAAGTGGATTGGCGACGACTACAGGAGTTATGCATGGCTCATTTTTATCCCCATCGTAATATTTATTATTACTGCCATTTCGAATGGTGCCAACCTCACCGATGGCATGGATGGCCTGGCGACAGGCACTTCGGCAGTAATAGCAGTAACCCTGGGAATCCTGGCGTGGGTAAGTGGGAATATTGTGTTCGCTGATTACCTCAACATCATGTTTATCCCAAATACCGGGGAGCTGGTAATTTTTATCAGTGCACTGGTTGGGGCCTGTGTGGGATTTCTATGGTACAACTCGTACCCGGCGCAGGTTTTTATGGGCGATACCGGGAGCCTGGCCCTGGGTGGTATTATAGCTGTTTTCGCCCTTATGATCCGAAAGGAATTGCTGATCCCTGTGCTGTGCGGAATTTTTATTGCCGAAAATCTTTCGGTAGTCATGCAAGTGACCTATTTCAAATACACCCGGAAAAGAACCGGCGAAGGCAAGCGGATTTTCCTGATGGCCCCCCTGCATCACCATTACCAGAAGAAAGGATATCCTGAACCAAAGATCGTGATGCGGTTCCTGATTATCGGCATCGCCCTGGCGTTGGCATCCATCATGACTTTAAAAATCAGGTAGGCAAAAAAATGACAAAAAAGATAGCCATACTGGGAGCCGGCGAAAGCGGAACAGGGGCAGCAGTGCTGGCTACAAAACAAGGATTCAGGGTCTGGCTGTCGGACTCAGGCATCATAAAACCAAAATACAAAGACGTTCTTTCTCATTTTGACATTGCATTTGAAGAAGGTAAACATAGCGAGGAACTGATACTGGATTCCGACGAGGTTATTATCAGCCCGGGAATACCTTTATCGGCACCCCTGGTTCAGAAAATCAGGGCAAAGCAAATACCGGTAATATCCGAGATTGAATTTGCAGCCCGTTACACCAACGCCCGTAAAATCTGTATAACCGGTTCCAACGGCAAAACCACTACAACGCTGCTGATTCATCATATCCTTAAAAATGCCGGGATAAACGTAGGGCTTGCCGGT
>CALCJE010000124.1 GCA_937965665.1 uncultured Bacteroidales bacterium | reverse complement strand
TGCCCAGTTTTTCCAGATTTTCCTTGCTTTCAACTAATTCAGTATAATATCGCTTTTCAGCTTCCTTCCACTGGGGATCCTGAGCATTGGGTTTTTCATAGTCAGCGTATTGATTCCTGACATAGGTTTCATAATCCTTCGAAAAGGCGTCGCTGTTAATATAGGTTTTTACCAGTTCACCAATGGCATTAACCACTGCTGCTCGTTCTGTTACAGGCAATGCTTTACAGGCCTTCGCACTAAGGCTGTAAACCACTGTTGACAAGCTGAAGTTGTTATTAATATTCTGACACACCCGTTCTTTCATAGTTTGTGTGTCGGTGCCAACTTTGTTCAAAACATCACTCCCGGTACTAAATGCAACTAAGGTGATGGCTGCAATTAAGAAATACTTGTTTTTCATTATTGTTAACCTTTTAGTTTATAGTCATTTATATGTTTGTTATATCAAAAGACAACAGAAGAAATTGCGAATCGGGCCAAACTGCCAAAATAATCATGAACGCTGCAAACCAAAACCGGTTGCAACCTCAAGGCAGCCAAAAGGCAATACAAGTTATGAGCGCATTAAAATATTTACTGGATAATCAACTTTGAGCTCTGTATGATACCTCCTTTATTGGTTTTCAGAATATAAACACCTTTTGCATAGCCGGATAAATCAATCAGTCCCGAAGCAGTCTGTTTAAAGTTGTAATCGGCATAAATCTTTTTACCGGCCAGGGAGAATACTTCAACTGAGGTGATGTTACTCCCGTTTGCAAGGGTAAATTTGCCTTTTCCGGGGTTCGGATATATTGTAACCGCTTCAGTTTTTGGGAAATTGAGCCCGGTAACTATGGTGTGGAAATAATAAACTGAACTGTCGCCGGTAATCTCGGTGCCTGATTCCGGATAACTCCAATCCCTGTGCGATTCGGCTTTCACAAAACCATTGGCATCATAAGAAGTGATATCGGACAGGTTGTTTTGCCATGCGCTGCCATCCCACTCCTGGTCGAGTTCGCTGGTAAGTTTATTATTGCCATTGTACGTATAAATAAACTTGTTGGAGTTTACCCATGCCACCCCATCCCAGTTCTGGTCCAGTTCGCTGAGCATGTTGTTATTGGCGTCGTAGGTATACAAGTACCTCATATAATCGTACCACAAATTGCCATTCCAGGATTGTAGAAGCTCACTTGTTTTGTTATGATTAGCATCATATGAATATACTATTTTGTTGGCATTTTCCCATTCACCCGGATCAGGATTCCAGGCCTGCGCGATTTCGGTAGTCAGGTTTTTGCCTGCGTCGTAGGTAAAAGTTGTTTTAGTGCTATTTTCCCAGTCGCTCAGGTCGGGGTTCCACATTTGGTCTTCCTGCACGGTGATGAGGTCGTTGGCATCCCAGTT
The DNA here is from genome assembly GCA_937965665.1 of uncultured Bacteroidales bacterium. Classification (GTDB taxonomy): domain Bacteria; phylum Bacteroidota; class Bacteroidia; order Bacteroidales; family UBA4417; genus UBA4417. Next base: position 6,516 of record CALCJE010000124.1, on the reverse strand, counting down.
ATATGTTGATTTCATCATATTAACCCACGCCTGCAAATCATCGTCCCACATCTGGTTTATTTCACTCGTTTTGTTTTTTCTGGCATCATAAGTCCAGATGTATTTTGAAACATTCATTCCTCCCATGCTTTGCCAAACCTGGCTGGTTTGGTTGTTATTTGCATCGTAGGTCCAGATAAATTTCGTAAAATCCATCCAGGCATTGGCCACCCAGTATTGCCATGCATAACTTGTTTCGTTAAAATGCGAATCATATGTTTGACTCATTTTCATGACATTTACCCAGGCACTTCCATTCCATGTTTTCATTAAAACATCAAGCGGATCGTCGTTATCATTATAGGTATAGAAAACCTGTGCTGTATCAACCCAGCTGTTATTTTTACGGGTTTTATAGGTTGCCTGGATCATCCTGTTTTTAATATCATACTTAATATCAACCGCTTTTGACTGAAATTTCCAGGCATCTGTATGCCACTCCCATTGGTAAATGCTATCCATAACCTGAATTACGGAAGAGGTTTCAGTGAATGGATTTTTTATTTGATGCGCAGGGCTTAACATGGATTGTATCACTGCATTGTTTCCATAAGCCACCTGCAGCTTTTCCCTTACAAGTTGTACAGGGTTTTTATCTGTGTGGCTGTTATGTACAGCCTGCATTTTTACCTGGGCATAAGCATTTACAGCTACTGCCATAAGGATGAAAAGTAAAATTTTCTTCATAGCACATGGTTTTAATTATTGATCCTACTCATAGGCTTTTCAGATACGCCCCTGCTTTTTGTTGCTGAACAGGTCAGCATTAATGAACAGAATAACGATTATTAAATCCTGAACCTTGATGGTAAAAGGACTTACTGACGAGCGCTACAAATGTACTTCACAAGAAGCATAAAACTAATAATATAACAATTTCAAGTTACAAATGATCAGTTCAAATCAGGCAAATTTAACTTATTTATCAATGGCGGGCGTTAGTGAGTTTATATCGAAAGCTTCAAGAAAACGGTTCAAGCTGTAGCCCGGGGCATTATTTTTAAGCCATTGCTCTTTTTCGCTGGCGTACCGGCTGGTTTCGGCAAGACGATAAAACGTTAAAAACTGAATGGCCGATCGGGGAAGCTTTTTGTTCCAGTATTCGGGATTTAAACGCACCACGGGTTGTGATCCTTCTATTGGTGTTATCCCCAGAAAAGGGAAACGTTCGTCATAGGTATTGTTATAAGCCCAACCTTCGCGTTCGGTTTCGGAAACCTGTGCATATTCAGCTTCGAGCATAGGCAATATCATATCCGATTGAATTTTATCAGGGTGGAGTTTCCAGTATTCGATCTTCAGCTCAGCCAATTCGCGGAATTTGACCGGCAGGTAATAAGGTGGCCGCTCCGGGTTGTATATGACTATAATTTCGCTGATGTATCTGTCGATTCCATTTCCAAGTTCCTCCTTTTCTCCGGGGAGGTAAATACACTCGTGGAGTTTGTCGTCAACGCTTTTCCATTTTTCGTAGTTAAATCCTTCTTTGGGCTTTTCGGTAGGTTTTGAAGCGCCAAGACTATACTTACTACCAAATACATTATCCAGGCTATTAACTTTGATATTCCAACTGGGAGGTTCAATCTTATACTTCTTCACTTGTCCTTTATCCATAAAATAGTCTTCGAATCCAAAACTGAGCCTGCTCGGAATTCCGTACCCAAATTTATCAGGGCAATTCATTGTGTAAACATACGTTTCGCAGTCAAATCCCTTTTGATCAATAAATACAGGGTTTTTACGCACCAGGTCGGTCAAGCGGATAATTTTCTGATAATTGGCATCAGTTTCAGCTTTTGTAAAACCACAATTATAGTGGGTGTAAACGCCCCAGTCGATCAGCTTGAAAGTGCCCGGATGATCGGGTAATAAAGGGTAGTCCTGAGCCCTGGAACTTAGTATAATTACAGTAAATACACTAACCAGGATCAATTTTGTAGCTTTCATAATTCAACTTTTAAAACCATTACTAATATGATTTTCTATTTCTCAATGGCTGGCAATACAGTATTTACATCCAGCTCATAAAGCAACCTGCTCACGTAATAGTAACCATCCTGTCTTTTCCACCTGTCATTCATCTTACTCTCAACCACTTCTTTTGGTGGAATTTCCATAAGTATAAACTGTATAGCTGACCGTGGAAGATTGCGGTTCCAGTAACCAGGGTTTGGGCGCATAACAGGCGTTTCGTTTTTTTCAGATCCGATCCGTGATACGGATTCATTATTTCCGAAGTAGGCAAACCCATCCTTTTCCGTTTCTGTAAAATTCGAGAATTCATTTTCCAGCTGAGGAACCATGATTTCCATGGCAGCTTTATCAGGATCAAGTTTGTAGTAATCAAACAGTAACCTGAAAACTTCGCGTATGGTGACCTGGCTCCAGTATTCGGGCCGGTTGGGATTAAAAAGGATTATATAGTCGCCATAACGGTTTATTCCGGGAGAAATTTCTTCTTTCACACCGGGAAGGAAGAATAGTTCCCGCAACGCAAGAGTGGCTTTTCCCATACTTTGTGCATTAAAAGCCGGGTTTGTCGGGTTATATGCATCGCTTTTATCAGAGACATTGAACCCCCAGCTGCAAAATTTTTCAAACATATTCACCTCAAATTTCCATTGCGGTGGTTCAATAGTATGTTTCACTTCTTTCCCGTTGCGCAAACTCCAGGTCTGGAAGTAAAATCCAGGTGAACTGGGCAGGCCATACCCGAATTTCGTATTGCAGCGTCCGATGTTCAGGTAACAATAACCGTCGAATCCTTTGATATCATTCAATACCGGGTTCTTTCGAAAGATGTCGATCAATGAAACAAGCTTTTTCTTTGCAGCTTCGGCTTCTGCATTGGTATAACCACATGACTTATTGTATTGATCTGGTCCATGGCCATTAAGATCACCATACGTTATCTTAAATGTACCAGGTTTGTCAGCAAGAAGTACTTTATCCTGGGCAAAAACCTGATGTTGGGCAACAATCAGGAAGACAACAAGGATATTGAGTATCTTTTTCAATTCTTTCTCCATTTTAGGAATAGTATTGATTGTTAATGATGAATCTGAGTATTATTCTGAACTAAAGTTCATTAAGCAGAGGGACAAATAAATCAAACATGTTGAAAATTTTAAAAACCAAGGGGATTGTAAGTTAATTCTGTGGTACGGCTTATATCGATCCCGGTTGCTGCTGAAACTTTAAATTCGACAGCCTGCCCAACTTCTGTGTTTCCAACTCCGGCTGTTCCTGTCACCTCTGTTTTGTAAGCTACATCAACAAGCTGGTTTTTTGTATTAAAGGTAACCTCAAAACCGGCCTTGCCTTCGGCCTTGATATTAACAGCACCTTCCACTCCCAGGTCGGCTTTAAATCCGGCTCCTCCAAAACCGGTCAGTTCTTTCTTTTTATAATTCCACTTGGCACCTACCAGCAAGCCTTCGCCACATTCTCCTTCAATGCTTTCGCAATCGAGTCCTACACTGCAAACGATAAGTCCAATTTTCAATTTTTTATCCTTGAAAGGGCAATCGGGACCGTTTTTATCCGGAACATTCACATTTTCATCGTTTGACGAGGCTGCAGGAGGTGGCGGCGGTGGCATTTTGGGGCAGTCGCCCATAAGACTTGCCAGCGACCCCAGATTAGCAAAACCGAATTGCATCTGCTTAATCTGGTAATCGGAATACAGGTATCCGAAATGCATCGCAATAAATGATTTGCGCTTACTGTTCAGTTTTTCGAATTCAGATGGATTGTAGGTGCGGTTTAGGTATTGTTCGCAATAGACCCAGTAAGTTGTCAACAGGTCAACATATTTTGCATGGCGGGTGGCGGCAATCTGTTTCCATTGCCCAAAGAGGTCCTTATTGGCATTGGTAAATTTTTGACACTTTTCGACAAGGAATGCCTGCCAGGCTTCACCATCATACCCCATTTGTGCAGCCCTTGCTTCGTCATTTGCCGATATTTCTTCAATGTATTGCCCGAATTTTGCAATATTCACGCTGTCGGTGTAATTATAAACCTTGTCTGTTTTATCGATCTGGTCTTCAAAATACATCTCCATCATGTCCATGGCAAATTCCTGCTTATCGAACAGGATTTTTCCGGGCTTGTTTTGCGCTTCGTACCACGCCTGTTGCTCTGCCGGACTGGCCTGCATGAGTTTCATTGCATTGGCAAGGGTATTGTCACTGCCGGCAACCTGACCTAGTTTTTTGCTCACTCTTGCTAATGATTCATCGGCAATTAAGGCTCCCATTTCGGACCAGTCAGGAAAACCGGGCAGATAAAGTTGATCAATTGGGGTATTGGGGTTTGGAGAGCCATCACCCGGGCTGCCTTCGCCACCATCGGGTCCCCTGTCCACAGGCGGTTCGGATGGAGGAGCATATTTGGGATTGTACTTTACTTTCTCATTCACCTCTTTCATTGTTGGGCTGTAGATTCCCTGCACCGACTTGAATAACATTTCGAGTGCCTTTCCAAGATCCTTGCGTTTGAGGTAAACCGATACCAATCCCTGGGTGGCCAGACTGAAATCGGGATTGATTTTAAGGGAGCGATTATAGAAATATTCAGCGCGCCGGTCGTCGTATAGTTCAAACAGGGTATTTCCAAGGTTGGTTAGGATTACCGGTGCACCGGGAAAAAGCTTTTTGGCGAATAATAGCACAGGCAGCGATGTTTTCACAGAGTCTATCATGCGCAGAATGGCCCCGAAGTTATTCACGATCAGGGTATCCTTTGGATAAAGTATAACAGCCTTTGTTGACAAAACTATAGGAATGTCAACCGACTGACCCATCCCTGTCATCATAACAGCTGTTGAAGAAAATCCCTGTGCCAGCTTGTATTTATCAGAGCCCTGGGCTTCCAGTTTACGAAAATTTCCATCCACGAAGCTTTTTTCAATGGCATCATAAATCTGCTTGTAATGCCTGTTGTAAAATCGGGTCGCGATAGTTACCAGCTGAGCTTCAGATATGACTTTTGTGGTATCGATCTTCACATATTTATACATGGATGTATTCTGGCTCATTGCCTGTGTGAAAACCAAAAGCAAAATGAAAAGAGCAATTCCTTTGAACAGCATATATTTCATAAGTACTGCGTTTGAATTATTTTATTCTGTTCCCGGCATGGTTGGTAATCCGGGCGCAACAAATCCACCGGTTGCTTCAACTGAAGGTCCGCCTTCAAGCGAAACACGACCAGTTACTTCTCCTTCTACCAATCCGCCCAGGCCTGCTTTTACACTACTGGTCAACTCAACATTTTTTATTACATCACCCTGCCCAACTGTTACCTCAACCATAATTTTTGCTTCACCTGATAGGTTGCCGTTTCCATATTCACCCTGAGCACCAACACCCACTCCAACCCTGGTTTCATGTTTTGTAAAATCACGGTTTACTGACCAGAGTATTCCTTCGCCTCCCGAAAGTTTTACATGCTCACAATCAAGTTCGAATGAAATGGCACCGAATCCCTGGTTGATTCCTTTTCCCAACGGGCAGTCGTCTTCCTTCTTTTTTGGAAGTTTCGAATCCTCAGGCTCTGATTCAGGCATAGCCGGAGGTTTGGGCTCAACACATTTTAGTTTATTGTATTGTTCTGCTAGTTCGGGCAAACCGGAACCAATACCGATAACGGCTTTTTCATGAGTAAGAACCAAAAGCTGGCGGTACAGGTTTTGCAGCTCATTAAAACTGGGTGAATAAATCCTTTCAAGAATGGGATTGGTATATGCGAAATAATCAGATACCGCCTGCTTATAAGCGGCATACTCTTCCTTGTAGGTTTTGCAGGATGCCGAAAAGCTGTTATCCATCTCCCCTTTATTGAGCAGACACGCCTGGTAAGCTTCCTGTTCAGCTTCGTACTGATTGCGGTCAATTTCTGCCTGAACTTTTGCCTTGCAGATTTCATTGTCGCCGCAGGCTGTCATCTCTTCAATCAATTTGATCAACTCCTGTTGCAGCCTTAATGATTTATCCATATGTTGCTGAAGTGCCGGCAAATCCTTTTCGATGAACTTCGAATTCTGTTCCAGCCGTTTTGCCCCATTAGCAATTGACTGCCCGTAAATACTGTTTTTACCAAACAGTACATCTGTAATGTCTTCGATCTGCATTAGCTCTTTGGCAAAATCGCGACGGAAAACAATGGAATTATCCGGGTCTTTCGTGGCACGCTCAGCCTGCTTTCGAACAACAGAAAGTGTGGATTGGTACTCATCCAGTAGTTGCTGTGTGCGTGCGTCGAGGCGTGACATATAATTCATTATGAGCTCCTTTTGAGCAGCAGTTCTCTCCTTTTCTTCAAAAACCGGCATTTCAGGAACCTCCACTTCGCCGGCATCGCCTTTCTCGTTTGTAAGTGTCTTCCCTTTTTCACCATCCGGTTTGGGGGGTTGTGCTGCTTTCGCTTGTTTATACGCTGCAAATCCCACAGCAGAGTAATTATCAGCCAATG
>CALCJE010000123.1 GCA_937965665.1 uncultured Bacteroidales bacterium | reverse complement strand
GGATGATTACCAAGAGCATTGAGCGCGCACAGAAAAAAGTTGAAGAAAACAACTTTGGCATCCGTAAGCGATTGCTTGAATATGACGACGTGATGAATGCCCAGCGCGAAGTGATTTACAACAAACGCCGCCAGGCTTTGTATGGCGAACGCCTGGCACTGGATATTTCGAATATGATATACGACCTCTGCGAAAATTACGTGGTCGATTTCCAGGAAAATGGCGACTTCGAAGGGTTTACGCTGGAACTGCTCACAACGTTTGCCGCTGAATGCCCATTCGATGAAAAAGAATTCCAGTCGGGCAATAAGGACAAGCTTACAGATAAGCTTTTCGATCATATTTATAAAAGCTATCGTGACAAATCGAAACGGATAGCAGAGCTGGCTTACCCGGTTGTAAAAGATGTTTACGAAAATAATAACCGTTACCAGTTTATTGCAATTCCGATCACTGATGGTATTAAAACCATGCAGGTAGCGGCAAACCTCAAACGTGCCTACGAAGATAAGGGAATGGAAGTGTCGCTGGCCATTGAGAAAGGTATAACACTGGGTGTTATTGACGATGCCTGGAAAGAGCACCTGCGTGAAATGGACGAACTCCGCCAAAGTGTTCAGTCAGCAAGTTACGAACAGAAAGACCCGTTGCTTATATACAAACTTGAGTCTTTCAACCTGTTTAAAATGATGCTGCAGAAAGCGAACAAGGATATTATTGGTTTCCTTTCGCGTGCAAACCTGCCTAGCCAACAAGCCGACCAGGTGAAAGAAGCCAGGCAGCCACAGCGTACCGATAACAGCCGGCTTCGCGAAGACCGCAGCGACATCCTTTCGCAACGCACCAGCGAAAATACAGTTACCGGCCCGGTAAAAGTTGAGAAAAAAGTAGGCCGCAACGATCCCTGCCCCTGTGGAAGCGGAAAAAAATACAAGGCTTGCCACGGTAAAGAGGAATTATAAACCGGGTTTTAAAAACATCAATATTACATAAAGCTTGCGCTATTAAAAGCTATGAAATACAAACGCATATTATTGAAGCTCAGTGGCGAATCACTGGCTGGCAATTCAGGACAGGGATTTGACACGGCAATGCTTGCCTTGTACGCCAATGAAATAAAAAAAGCCGTGGAAATGGGTACCCAGGTAGCTGTTGTTCTCGGTGGAGGTAATATTTTCCGGGGGCTGAAAGGCAATAACATTGGTACCGATAGGGTGCAGGGTGATTATATGGGCATGCTGGCAACGGTGATCAACAGCCTTGCATTGCAATCGGCCTTGCAAAGTGTAGGGGTGAAATCGAAAGTACTTTCGGGCATGCCTGTTGAGCCTGTGGCCGAGAAAGCCAGTGGACCCAAGGCCATCAGCAAGCTGGAGAAAGGCGAAGTTGTTATACTTGCAGGAGGTACCGGAAACCCGTTTTTTACTACCGACACCGCGGCCGCATTGCGTGCAGTCGAAATACATGCCGATGTGCTGCTGAAAGGCACACGTGTGGATGGCGTGTACACTGCCGATCCGGAAAAAGACCCTTCGGCTACCAAATTCAGTACGCTTACTTTTGATGAGGCATACAGCAAAGGATTAAACATTATGGACCTTACAGCTTTTACCCTCTGCAGCGAGAATAAAATGCCGGTAATTGTTTTTGATGTTCATAAAGCCGGTAACCTGCAGCAGATTTTAAGCGGTAACAACTGCGGTACGCTGATTAGGGTTTGAAGAGTTTGAATAGTTTCAGGGGTTTCAAGTGGTTTCAGGAGTTTCAGGTCAATTGTCAGGCTGAACGGAGTTGAAGCGGGTTTGAAGGGTTCAGTTTTTTACCAAAACTTACGCCCAATCACCATAATCTTATCGTAGAAACACTTTTTACAGCTTGTTATTAAATATTTCAAAGCAATTTTTAAATTTGCATTACAAAACGAATAGCCATGACTGAAGAATCAAAGTTTATTTTGGAAGAAATTAAAGAAGGGATGCAACATGCGCTTACCCATCTCGAAAAAGAATTTCATAAATTCCGTACCAGCAAAGCCACACCGCAAATGCTCGAAGGCGTTAAGGTAGAGTATTATGGAACTCCAACTTCGGTTGATAAAATTGCTAATATCAATACACCCGATGCCCGCACTATAGTAGTTCAGCCTTGGGAGAAAAATATGCTAAATCCGGTGGCAAAGGCTATTCTGGAAGCTAATCTGGGTTTTAACCCACAGAACAATGGCGAAATTTTACGCATTGCAGTACCGCCGCTTACCGAAGAGCGCCGCCGCGACCTGGTGAAAAAAGCCAAGGCCGAAGCCGAAACCGCTAAAGTCTCCATCCGAAGTATGCGCCGCACTGCCGTTGAAGATGCCAAAAAACTGGAAAAAGAAGGCGTTTCGGAAGATGAGATAAAAACGCTTGAAAAAGAAATACAACATGTTACTGATGGCTTTATTGTGCAGGTTGATAAAATCCTGGAGCATAAAGAAAAGGATATCATGACTGTGTAATACGTTACAACAATAAATATAAAGAGCAGCTTTCGGGCTGCTCTTATTGTTTTACATTGATAAGTTTTATATGAATTGAATTAAATGATTCTAAGCACAATTTGAATTTAGTTCAATTGATCCAACATTTTCGGGTTGAAATTCTTAGCCGCTTCGTCATCAAATTCTCCTTCCCAGCGTGCAACTACAGCCGTTGCCAGGCAGTTGCCAATTACGTTTACAGCGGTTCGGGCCATATCCATTAACCCATCGATACCCAGGATAATAAATATAGGCCAGGTAGGTAACCCGAAACTGGCAGCCGTTCCCAGCAGTATCACCAGCGAAGCCCTCGAAACCCCGGCAACACCTTTACTGGTAAGCATTAAAGTAAAAACAATCAGGAGCTGGCGCTCAATGGGCAGATGTATACCAGCACATTGTGCTACAAAAATGGTAGCCAGCGAGAGGTAAAGCGTGGTGCCATCAAGGTTAAAGCTATAGCCGGTTGGCATTACAAAAGCTACAATTTTACGGGGAACACCAAATTTCTCCATCGTTTCCATAGCAATCGGAAGTGCCGACTCGCTGCTGGTGGTGGCAAAAGCAATAGTTGCCGGCTCTGAGACCGCCCGGATAAAGTTCTTTACCGGGATTTTCATCAGTAACGCAATCGGAAGCAGCACTCCCAGCAAAAATATGATCAGCGATACATACAGTGTAGCCAGCAGTTGCAGCAGGTTGCCCAGGATGCCAATGCCCATATTGCCAACCGAATATGAGATGGCAGCAAAAACAGCTATGGGAGCAAAATACATTACCAGGTTTGTAAATTTGAACATAACCTCGGAAAGGCTCTCGGCAAAATGAACCATACGGTTGCGATGTACCTCTTTGAGCATGGCTACTGCAATACCGAAAAGGATACTAAAAATCACAATTTGCAATACCTGCCCGTCGTAAATGGCTTTTGCAATATTTTCGGGGAAAACATGTAGTATAATTTCTTCAGCAGTTTGTGGTTTTGCAGCCTGCAGACCCGATTGATTAATGTCATCCGGAATGATTACACCTACACCGGCTTTACTGATATTAATGGCCAGGAGCCCGATAACGAGCGCAATAGTCGATACAATTTCAAAATACACAATCGATTTCCAGCCCATACGCCCGATCTGTTTCAGGTTTGAATGACCGGCGATGCCCACCACCAGGGTACCAAAAAGCAGCGGTGCAATAATCGTCTTAACCAGGTTCAGGAATATTTTGCTGAGGAAGTTCAGGTGAATTGCTATAGCCGGGACATCATACCCGAATTCAACGCCCAGCACCATGCTGATCAGTATCCAGGTAGTAAGTGATTTTTTGCGCAAAGCAAATACCACCAGCAAGGCCATGCTGAGCCAGCGGCTCGAAATCAGTACCGGGTCAGGCAGGTTCCAGAGGGAGTATGCCTGGCCCAGGTTCAGAATCAGGGTAAGTGTAATAACCGAGAATAGCAGGATCAGGAAAGTACGTTGAGTCAGTTTTATCATACTATTTGTAGTGCAGGGATATGTTTCCGGGAAAGTCAGAGAGGATTAAGACCGGTTAATGAGTTTTCAGCAGTAAATCACCACATCTTCAAGTGGCTTACGCATAATTACTGTACGTTTTGTATAGTTTTCGCGCGGATAACCGAGGGGCGTGATGCCATAAACTTTTACAGATTCCTTTATGCCAAGCGCTTTGCGCAGGATATCCGGATCGAAATTGGTAACCCAGCATGATCCGACTCCCTCGTTGGTAGCCGCCAGCACCATCTGGTGCATGGCAATGGCAAGGTCAGTCTGCAGCGAATTATACCCATCGGCACGTTCCCAGGCATGGTCAAGATCGCCGGTAACCACCAGGATATGCAGCGCATCGTTGATCCATGAACGCGAATAGCAGCGTTTCACTTTTTCCAGCATTTCTTTCGATGAAATAAGCCAGAATTCCCAGGGCTGGTAATTTGATGCAGAAGGCGCTATCCGGCCTGCCTCAAGTATGCGGTTCAGGGTATTTTTATCCACAGGTTTGGCGGGATCGTAATTGCGGATACTTTCACGTTTGAGTAAAACTTCGTTAAAATCCATGGCTTTGCGTTTTTATCAAAAATACAATTTTTTCAGTATGTGTGTGTTTGTTGCAATGTATTTTTTAGGTGGAAAGTGAGTAGTGGTAGGGATTAAGTTGTAAGGTATAAGAAGACCTGATGCTGTTTGTACTTCGACATCGAACATCTGACATCTGACATAGCACTCTCAGGCAGGCAAGTGCAATCTGCAATTCCACATCCGCCATCCCACATCCGCTATTTCTTCGGCTTGGCTCCCATCACAAACTCAAGTGTACCACCATTCATTATTTCTTCGTGTTTTAGTATGTATCCGTTTAAGGTATTGCCATTGAGTATGATACGCTGTATGTAAATGTTTTTTTCGTTCAGGTTGGTGGCTTTTACAGTGAACTGTTTCCCGTTTTCGAGATTAATGGTAGCTTTCTCAACCGATGGAGCCCCAATTACATATTCGTTGCTGCCGGGGCATACGGGGTAAAACCCGATTGAACTGAAAATATACCATGCCGACATCTGTCCGCAGTCGTCGTTGCCGCACAGTCCGTCGGTTGCATTGCGGTACATGGTATTCACAATCTGGTGAATGCGTTCCTGGGTTTTCCATGGCGCGCCGGCAAAAACATATAGGTATGGCACATGGTGGCTGGGTTCGTTGCCATGAACATAGTTACCGATCAGCCCGGCTGCAGTAATGTCTTCCGACTCAGCAAAGTGTTTTTCGTCGAGTTTTACATTGAAAAGCGAATCGACATGTGCAATAAATTTTTT
>CALCJE010000122.1 GCA_937965665.1 uncultured Bacteroidales bacterium | reverse complement strand
AACTGCCGCAGATTTATATTCCGACCAAGACACGGAATAGTATAATGCTTCGGGCGAGGTAATCCATCCGGGAGGCACCGATGTGGTTGTTGCCGACAGCGCCACAATTTACCCAGGGTATATTCCGCGTCCTACCGACCAGCGTATTACGTTCGGGTTATTTTTCCAGGATTACCTGCCCATGAACCCAACATTTAAAATGAACCTCGGGCTTTATTTTGGAAGCGGGTTACCTACCGGTGCCCCGAACACACCTTTATATACCCATACTTATAGAATGCCGGCTTACCGCAGGGTTGATATCGGTTTATCCAAGCAGATCATCGGAGGCGAAGCATTGCGTCCTAAAAGCGGGTTTTTTAAAGGATTTAAAAACCTGTGGGTAACCATGGAAATTCTTAACCTGCTTCAAATATCAAATACCATTTCATATACCTGGGTTCGCGACTTCAACAATAATCAATATGGAGTTCCCAATTATCTCACCCCCAGGCAAATAAACATAAAGCTTGGCGCTGATTTTTAATCCACTGGCTTTTTCATTTTCCCCTTCTATCTAAATACAAAACGTACTGCTTATCTGGCAGCCAATTTCGCCAATTCTGAAAAGGACTTGAAGTTTTCATATTTTACGTAATGACCACCATCATAACCGGTTCCTGAGGTGCAAGCCCAAAAACGTAATACATGTTATGTTTAAAAATGTTAAAACACCCATAAATTATTGAACTATTTATACAGGCCAATGTTATTTATAACAAATCTAAATTATACGTAAAACCTATTAATACTTTAAACAAAATGGACTACAAATTTCCTGAATTACCTTATGCATTTAATGCCCTGGAACCCCATATCGATGCTATGACAATGGAGATCCACTATACGAAACACCACAAAACATACTTCGACAAATTTGTTGCAGCCATCAAAGAAACCGATATGAACGGGGCTTCGCTGGAGGAAATTTTTGCCCAGGTGAGCAAATTGCCGGTTCCGGTTCGCAACCACGGGGGTGGTTTGTATAATCATACCTTATTCTGGGAAAGCATGTCGCCAAATGGCGGAGGCGCACCAGGCGGAAAACTGGCAGAAGCCATCAATGCCAAATACGGATCTTTCGAGGATTTCAAAACCAAATTTAATGATGCAGCCGCAAACCGTTTTGGTAGCGGATGGGCATGGCTTTCGGTTAAGGCCGACAAATCACTGTGTGTTTGCTCCAGTGCCAACCAGGATAACCCATTGATGGATAATTTCGAATGCCAGGGAACACCTATACTCGGGCTCGATGTTTGGGAACACGCCTACTACCTCAAATTTCAGAACCGCCGGCCTGACTACATCTCCGCATTCTGGAACGTGGTGAACTGGCCGGTAATTGAGGCTCGTTATGAATCCATAATTAAATAAATCATGAAAAAACTAATTTTCGTCCTCACGGCAATTATTACTTTGCCATTTGTAATGAAGGCACAGGAACCGGTGCATAAATTTGCACCACTGCCGTATGCTTACGATGCACTGGAGCCATACATCGACAAAATGACGATGGAAATCCATTACGACCGTCATCACCGGGCATATTATAACAACTTTATGGCGGCCATCAAAGGCACTGAAACTGAAAGCAAATCAATGCAGGAGATTTTTGCCCAGATGAGCACCTACCCTACTGCTATCAGGAATAATGGCGGTGGGTACTGGAACCATGAGATGTTCTGGAATTGCATGAAACCAAATGGCGGGGGTGCTCCAACCGGGAAACTGGCTGATGCTATCAAAACAAGTTTCGGATCGTTCGATGATTTCAAAAAGCAATTTGCCGATGCCGGCATTAAGCGTTTCGGATCAGGATGGGTATGGCTTGTGTTGGGCAAGGACGGAAAGCTTTTTATTACCTCCACTGCAAACCAGGATAACCCTTTGATGAATACAGAAGAAAAAAGAGGAACTCCGATTTTCTGTCTCGATGTATGGGAACATGCCTACTACCTGAAATACCAGAATAAACGTGGAGATTATATTTCGGCATTCTGGAATGTAGCTAACTGGGATTATGTGCAGAAACTTTACGAACAGGGTTTGTTAAAAAACAATTAAGTGAATTTGCTGTAGGTGGTTAGTAAATGCAAAAGCCCGCCAGTAGAAATACGGCGGGCTTTTTGTTTATTTATTCCTGTGGCTGGGTGCCACCATTGATTATTCGAATGACAGAATTGCTTTTTTAATGATTTCGATGGCCTCACGTAACTGGGTTTCAGTGATAACCAATGGAGGTGCAAACCTGATAATGTTACCGTGGGTTGGTTTTGCCAACAGGCCGAGGTCCTTCATTTTCACGCAAACATCCCATGCTTCGAAACCATTTTTAGGCCTGATTACTACAGCATTGAGCAATCCTTTGCCACGAACCAGCTCTATCATTTCACTTTTCACATTCCCTAGCTCTTCGCGGAAAATTTTTCCCAGGTAATCAGCCTTTTCGGCCAGTTTTTCCTCTTTCACTACTTCGAGGGCAGCAATAGCAACGCGACCAGCCAGCGGGTTACCGCCAAATGTAGATCCATGCTCGCCAGGCTTAATGGTGAGCATAATTTCGTTATCGGCAAGCACAGCCGATACAGGCATTGCACCGCCTGAAAGCGCTTTACCTAGAATTAAAATATCGGGACGTACATTTTCGTGATCACAGGCCAGTAATTTCCCGGTACGGGCAATACCTGTCTGAACCTCGTCGGCAATAAAAAGCACGTTATTCTTTTTACACAGGTCATAGGCTTTGGCCAGGTAACCCTGGTCGGGAACAAATACACCGGCTTCGCCCTGAATCGGCTCAACCAGGAAACCAGCTACATCAGGATCGGCCAACGCTGCTTCGAGTGCAGCCAGGTCGTTATAAGGAACTGTAATAAATCCTGGTGTAAACGGTCCGAAACCACCATACGAATCAGGATCAGTAGACATGGAAATTATGGTGATGGTGCGGCCATGGAAATTGCCTTCACAAACAATGATTTTGGCTTTTCCATCTTCAATACCTTTAACCTTATAAGCCCATTTACGGCAAAGTTTCAGCGCTGTTTCGTCAGCTTCAGCACCTGAATTCATGGGCAACACTTTATCATAGCCGAAATATTCGGTAATGTACTTTTCGTATACGCCCAGTATATTGCTGTAAAATGCTCTGGAAGTAAGGGTGAGCGTCTGGGCCTGTTCAATCATTGCATCAACAATTTTTGGATGGCAATGTCCCTGGTTAACCGCTGAATAAGCCGACAAAAAATCGAAATATTGCTTGCCTTCAACATCCCATACCAGTGCTCCTTTTCCTTTGGCCAACACCACAGGTAACGGGTGGTAATTGTGCGCACCATACTTGTCTTCCAGCTCCATAGCTTTAGCTGAGGTTAAATCTTTAAGGATTTCGTTAAGCATAAAATTATTGATTTTAAGTTGTTTTTAAGTAAAATACGGAGCAAAGATAAATATTAAAATAGAACAACAAAGGATGCTGATAAATTATACGTTACCACTTCGCAGATCTTAAAAAAAAGTCATCTACCCGAAAATTTATCAGCTGTTTATTCTACACAAAACACCTGGTATCTGCAGCTTGAAATATAGGCCAGCATTAGATTATCAGGATATTAAACCAGTTAGAAAATAACTGCTTTACCCATTTGCGACAGCGCCATCAATGTTTACTAAGCCTTTATAATTAAGCGAAGGCGAAGGAATAAAATTGCCCAAACCCAGATTGTCCCACATATCATCTACCTGTTTAATGGTTTCATCGTCCATAACAAGTACATTGGGCCATTGCCGGCGGAACCCATCCGTACCAAGCGATTTCCGGGTACCATCAATCGCCATGGGCGGCACATCGGTGTTGTTTCCTGATTTGGCATAAAAGCAATCGCGCAACGGGTCAATATTATTGGCAACCAGCCATGCAATATCCTGCATCCGGATATTTGCAGCTTCCGGATCGACATACACCACCCAGTTTACCCCATCTAATGCACCCTCATCAAAAAGCTGTTGGTGAAGTGATTTCAGATTGACCTTTGATTTGTCGATTCCAACGACCAGAACCGGCAGTTTTTCATCTGTCAGCGTAGTATTTACAGTTTGCCCAGCCAGGGCCGGATGATTCTGATTAAAAACTGCACCTTGTCTTTCAACATATTCTGTTTCACCGGCCAGTTTTACGGTGGCATCAATTCCAAGCTTGCTGCCCAGGGCAAAGCGACTGCTCGAATGATCGAGAACGTCTACCGGTCCCCGGTTAAATATCACATCTTCAACAGGGTTTACAGTACTGAAAATCAGCCTTGTAACAGCCTTGCTATCCGCGAGGTCGATATCGGCATCAGTTACTACCAGTATTTTGTTAAACATCATCTGCCCTGCTCCCCACAGTGCGTTCATAACTTTTTGCGCCTGCCCGGGGTATGTTTTGCGTATTTTAACCAAAACTATGTTGTGAAATACGCCCTCGTCGGGCATCACCATGTCGACCATTTCGGGGAGCATGCTTAGTTTGATAAGCGGGAGGAAGATACGCTCGGTTGCTTTACCCAGCCATTTATCTTCCTGGGGCGGAATGCCTACAATGGTAGTAGGATATACGGCATCCTTCCGGTGCGTAATGCAGGTAACATGAAACATGGGGTAGTAATCGGCAAGCGAATAAAACCCGGTATGATCGCCGAAAGGTCCTTCCATAACCAGTTCTTCGGCAGGGTCTACATAACCTTCGATTACAAAATCGGCATCTGCCGGAACTTCAATATCCGATGTGAGGCATTTTACAAGTTCTACTTTCTTTTTGCGCAGGAAGCCAGCAAGCAGGTATTCGTCAATATTTTCGGGCAATGGCGCGGTAGCACAATAAGTATATACCGGGTCGCCACCCAGGGCAACAGCCACGGGCATCCGCTGGCCAAGCCTTTTGTATTCGCGATAGTGTGCCGCTGAATTTTTGTGCAGGTGCCAGTGCATACCTGTTTTATCGGGGCCAAAAACCTGCATCCGGTACATACCCACGTTTCGCATCCCGGTTTCGGGATGCATGGTATGCACAACCGGAAGTGTAATAAATGGACCTCCGTCGAAAGGCCAGCAGGTTAATACCGGCAATTGCGACAGGTCAGGCTTCTCCATCACAACTTCCTGGCAGGCGCCCCTACCCTTTCGGTGGCTGGGCATGAAAGCAGCTACTTCGGCCAGGGTGGGCAATAAGGCAAGTTTGCTGAAAAATGAGTCACGGGGAGTCATTAACCCGGCCATCAATTCCTCAATCTGCTTAGCAGTATCATCGAGCGTTTCGACACCCAGTGCCATGCACATCCGGTTTTCACTGCCCATGGCATTGATCAGCAATGGGAATTTTGTACCGTTATTTTCAAAAAGCAATGCTTTCCCATTGTGCTTTATCATACGGTCGGCGATCTCGGTAACCTGCAGATGTGGTGAAACAAAATCTTTGATCCGGACCAGTTCTCCGGATTTTTCGAGGTTATGAATAAACGCCTGTAAATGAGGGTACGACATTTGTGGTAGTTTTAATAACAGACTTTATGAAATGAACAACGAAGCTACAAAATTTAGCTTTTAACCGCTGACTTCTATGCTGTTTCGTTTATTTGAAATGGAATGAAAGTAATGGCTGCTCTTTTTATAAACACAACCACAAAAAAAAGAAGGCCCTGAAGCCTTCTTACTAAGTTATTTTGCCGGGGTTTCGGCGGCCCCGAAACTTTTGTCACCAAAAGAATCCGGTTTTTTATCTTCGTTGTATTTCGAAGGACATTTCAGCAACAGGCTGCTTGCTTCGAATTTATCATCCACAATTTTACCAATCACAACAACCTGCTCCGATTTTTCAAAATCCTGGGGTTTGGCTCCTTTATAGGTAACCAATCGCTCTGCACCTTTCTGGTCGGTCATGTAAAAAGTAAATTTGTTGGCATCAACCTTTGTATCGTAAACAATAGGCTTATCTTTAACCAGCTTGCCAATTACATGGAATTCTTTACCCGGATTAGCAACTGCGGCTGAGAAATCGGTATAAGTACTTGTATTCGCAAAAAGGCTGATAATCACACCAACTGCTGCCACTACAAATACCAGGATAAATATATGGGTCTTCTTCATGATTGTTTTTTTGAGTTGTTAATTTCCTTTTCCATTTTGGTAACTCTTCTGTCGAGCCAGAAAAGATATACTGCCAGGCCAATGAGTACGGTTGAAAGTACTGTTATTACGACAAATATTTTTGTTTCTTCCATGGTATGCTATACATTAATTAAACAAGATTCAGTTTCTAAAGTTTGGATGATGGAGGTTAAAAATAAAGGTTACTCCGGGTTATCAAGATGCAGCCTGATGTTAGCCATTTTCACCCTGATGCTCGTAAGCCAGTAACCAATGATAATCCAACCTACAATTGCAGGATAAAATACAAGGCGCATGGTAAAATCGAGATTGGTTACCGTCATCGGGCTTCCGCCTTTGCCCGGGTGTAATGAGCCTTGTGCGAGTCGGGGCAAAATCCCGATAAAAACAATAAGCATCACAAAGGCAAATACATTATAAACCGCGGCTATACGAGCCCTTTTATTTTCTTCGTCGATGGAACGCCTGAGCACCAGGTAGGCAAAATACGCCAGTATGGTAATGGCCGCGCCATTCAGTTGCGGGTCGTTGGTCCAGGGTGTACCCCAGGTAAAATTGGCCCATTCCATACCGGTTACGATACCCATGATACCAAAAAACAAGCCTACATTTACCGATTGAATGGCATATACATCATGTTTTATGTCGAAAGTCGACAGGTATCTTAAGCTGCGAAACAGTGAAGTACCAAACATCACCATCATCGAAAACCACATCACAACGTGAAAAAACAAGTTGCGGATTGATTCCCTGATGATGGGCAATTCGGGTATGCGAATCAGGAAACCGGCAATAATGCTGTAAAGGATCAGGCCAATGCCCAGTAATTTCCACCAGTTATTTTTCAAAAACTCATTCATATATTCTCTGTTGTAAAAATCCAAATTCAGCTTTACGTAAGGTTATTAGTGGTATCTGATTCCATCATCAGAAATCAGTCGCGCCACAGGTATGGAAACAAAACATACGACAAGGCTACAACAATTACATTCAACATCAATAATGCTGCCAGGTATTTCAGGTTTCCCGAAAGCGTGCCAACGCTCAGGGCGGCCGACGACACTTTCATAAGCGTAAGCAGCAAAGGCATTACAACCGGAAAACTGAGTATGGCCATGAGTGCAAAATTATTGTTGGTGCGCGATGCAATGGCTGCGATCATGGTCAGCGCCGAAGCAAATCCAAAACTACCAAGCAGCAATGCGCTGATAAACAAAGGATAATTTACAACACAACCACCCATTAGTCCTGTAAACACCAACAGGCATAACAGGGAGAGCACTCCCATGAGCATAAAGTTGTAAATCATCTTCGAAAGGATGATAGCCTGCGGACTGGTGAGCGTGTAGTAATACAGCTGCCGCGAGGTACTTTCCTGAACGAAACTTTTGGACACCGCATTCACAGCTGCAAACAACATGATGATCCAGAAAAGGCTGTTCCAGGTAGCCGAATCGACAATGCGGGCAAAGGACAGGTAACTCACAAAGATGGTCGAAACCACATACAGCAATATACCGTTAATTGCATAACGCTGTTTGAATTCCAGTTTTATATCCTTTAGCACAAGGTACTTAATTTCAGCCAGGAGCATTTCGTTATTTTGAGACTGCAAAGATATAAAAAGCGGTATATGTAAGGCGCTTATTTCACAATTTGGATGCAATGTTATGAAGTAACAGCAGGCTGAAAACAAAGTTTCCTGTACTCACATACCCATAAATCTATTTTTCAGCAACTTATGAAAGGCCTCCAGGTATTTTTGCATCCTTCAATATTAAAGTTAAAGCTAGTGGCATGGCGCTTCCGGGCAGGGAAAATCCATTTTTCAGCCTTCTGCGCCGCGTATTACTTTTTCGCGGGTATTCACCGGGATGATGGTTGATCGGCCTTCGCCCCCGATTTCTTTAAAATACTTGCGGTAGGTAATATGCCGTTTTGAGAATTTACCGCCAACGGCCTCGTGCAACATGCGCATCTTTGGGTTAAAGTCGCCTACCCACGAAAGTTCTACTTCTGTGTACTGCGGATTTTTCTGCATCACGCTATTCATATACCAGAACAATGCCGATTCGATACCCGATTTCTGATACTTTGGCTTTATACCCATGATCACAATCCGGGTGCGGGTAAAAATGCGTTTTTTACCTTTGAGTGCAACTTTCAGTTTGCCCCACAAGTTGATTTTTCCATTAAAATACCTGAACAACTGGTTAATATCAGGAAGCATCAGTTCAAAAGCAATTGGTTCGTCGCCATGGTATGCAAACCAAACAAATTCAGGGACCAGCAATGATTTCATTTCTGAAAGCATCAACCGGATGGCTTGCGGATCCGTTGGGGTAAAGTTTTCGTGAAATTGCCAGGCATCATTATATATCTCCATGAAATCGGAAATAAATTTCTCGGTTTCCTTGTACGAAAAATGCCTGAAGTTATATTCGGGTTTTTGCCTTACCCAATCAGCAATTTTCCAGAACCTTTCGGGAAAAGGCTTGGTTAAATCGAGCATATTGGTTACCTGCTCAAAATACAGTGTAAATCCATACTTTTCGAAGAAAGTTTTGTAGTAAGGCGGATTATAGTTCATACCAAAGGATTGACGCATAAATCCCTCCACGAGCAGTCCCCAGAAATTATCGTTTTCCCCGAAGTTTATCGGCCCATCCATGGCTTCCATACCTCTTTCGGCAAGCCAGGCTCTAGAGTTTTCGAACAGAATTTCGGCAGCTTTGTAATCATTTACACATTCAAAAAAACCCATACCCCCGGTAGGCACCTGGAAAGTATAAGCTTTTTTGCGGTTGATAAATGCAGCCACCCTTCCTGCCAGTTTATTATTCTGATCGAGCAAGATCCAGCGTGTGGCCTCTCCATGGTTAAAAAAAACGTTTTCGCCCGGGGTGAAAATCCCTTCAATAATTTTATCGGGCGGGCAGACAAAATTGATATCGTTTTTGTAAATACTCCGCATCACATCGTGAAATTGCTTTCGTGTGCGTTTGTCGGTTACAGGTATCAGACGGTACTCCATGTTAAATCAGATGTAACATTACGTATGCAAAGGTAAAGAAAAGTTGAAGCTATGTTTCTCCCTGAAAGGAAATCTGATGGAGTGCGGTTTTACAAATGTTAGATACCAAATTATTCGTACCAACAATTCGTTGAATTATTTAAAGCATTCACTTTTAATATTACCTTTGCAGGCTGCAAAAAAACCATCTGTGAAAAGACTCTATTTGCTCATTCTGCGTTCATATGTTGGGCCTGCATTGGCAACATTTTTTATCGTAGTATTTGTTTTGCTGATGCAATTCCTCTGGCGTTATGTTGACGAGCTGGTTGGCAAGGGACTGGAATGGAATATTATATTCCAGCTCATGTTTTATGCCTCTTTCACTTTCGTACCGATGGCATTGCCAATCTCTATCCTGCTTGCATCGCTGATGACTTTCGGAAACCTTGGTGAAAGATACGAACTGGTAGCCATGAAAGCAGCCGGCATATCTCTCCGAAAAATTATGATGCCACTGGGGCTTTTCTCCCTATTGATAAGTGTAGGCGCATATTACTACTCAAATATTATTTTCCCTTACGCAAACCTGAAATTCCGGTCGACACTGTACGATGTTCGCCAGAAAAAATTATCGCTCAACATACGTGAAGGCATTTTTTACTCAGGCCTTCAGGGCTATGTGATTCGCATTGCAAAGAAAGAACCTGACGGAACAACCATCCGCAAGGTGATGATTTATGATCACACCCAGGTGCAGGGCAACAACAAACTGGTTCTAGCCGATTCGGGCCGGATGCAGCAAACTGCCGACGGCAATTACCTGCTGCTCACGTTGTTCAACGGAACCAATTATGAAGAAGCAGGTACCCGTGGGCAAAACCAGCGAAACCCGTTTCAGCGCACCTCATTCACAAGCGAGGTGATAAAATTCGACCTTTCGCAATTTAAAATGACCCGGTCCGACGACGATTTTTTTAAAAACGCCTACTATATGCTTAACGTAAAGCAGCTGGGATATTCGTCGGACTCCATCGGAAAAGAAGTAAACCAGAGGGTTACGGAACTTAAAGGGTCCATGCTGAGTTACTACAGCAATTTTTCGAAACTAAGACTTACCGACAGTGTATTACAAAAACTGCCACCGGGTAAAAATATCAAGTCATTTGAAGAACTAAGTGCTTCTGACCAGAAAAAAATCGCTTCCTATGCCCTGGGCATGGCACGCAATTCCAAAGGATCATTTGAGTATAACCGGCAGGTTTTGAAGGAAAAAGTAGAGTTAAAAGCCCGTTACGATATCGAGTGGCACCGCAAATTTACATTGTCGTTCGCCTGTTTTGCTTTGTTCCTGATCGGGGCTCCGTTGGGAGCCATCATCCGCAAAGGCGGGCTGGGCATGCCACTGGTAATATCCGTACTGTTGTTTGTGGCTTATCACGTAATATCCTTCACAGGCGAAAAATCAGTGAGATCGGCAGTAACTGATCCATGGAAAGGCATGTGGATGTCGACTATGATTTTCCTGCCTGTTGGTATTTTCCTGGCCTACCTGGCTGCTACCGATTCAAATATCATGGATGCCGAAAGCTACAGGTTGTTCTTCAAGTCTGTAGTTAATAAATTTAAGAAAAAGAAATATTCCCGAAATGAAAATTCTGATACTTTGCAATAAATCGCCATGGCCCAAACACGAAGGTGGTCCTATTGCCATGTATGCCATGATCAGCGGATTGCTGCAGGCCGGTCACAGCGTTAAGGTATTGGCGGCCAATACCAACAAATACCATGTCGACCCCGACACCATGCCCGATGATTTGATAAATAACACACAAATTGAATTTGTCGACATTGACCTTACCTTAACCTATGTTGGGGCAATCTATCACTTTATCACGGCACAATCGTACCATATTACCCGGTTTCATACCAAGCCGATGGCCCAGAAAATTACGGAAATCCTGCGCAATAATACTTTCGATATTATCCAGCTGGAGACCCTGCAAATGGCTACCTACCTGGATGTGATCCGTAAATATTCGAAAGCGGCGGTTGTACTGCGCGCACATAATATTGAACATAAAATCTGGCAGCGGGTGGCCGAAAACTGCGCAAATCCTTTCAAGCGCATTTATATGAATCACCTGTATAAATCGCTTCGCCGTTTCGAAATCAGCACCCTCGATAAAATTGACGGCATTGTTGCCATTACACCTGTTGATGCCCGTAATTTCGACAGGCTTTCGCACAGCACCAATATAATTTCCATCCCCTTTGGGATTAACCTGGATACTTTACCTGAAACCCCGGTACAACCGGAGGAGCCTTCATTATTTCACATCGGGAGCATGAACTGGTTCCCAAACGAGGAAGGCATCAGATGGTTGATCAACGAAGTATGGCCAAGCGTAGCGCAGCGACTTCCGGATATTGAGCTTCACCTGGCAGGCCGGTATATGCCCGAATGGCTGAAGAATCTCTCGGTTCCGCATATTAAAGTTGACGGCGAAGTGCCCGATGTATGGGAATACATGCAACGCTTCTCTATCATGGTGGTTCCTTTGTTTTCGGGAAGTGGCATCAGGATAAAAATAGTTGAAGGCATGGCTGCGGGCAAAGCAATTGTAACAACAGTAATTGGTGCCGAAGGTATAAACTACGAAAACGGGCAGCACCTTCTGATTGCCAAGGACGCAAAATCGTTTTCGGATGCCATTGTCAGATTATGTACTGAAAAGACTTTGCGTGATAATCTTGGTAAAAATGCCCGCGCCCTCATTGCCAAGGAGCATGATAATACCAAACTCATGCAGAAATTAACAGCTTTTTATGCTGAGTTGCTGAAACAAAAATAAATTCCGGCATCCCAGTTTAATCTCACATTATATTTTGCTGGCAGCATTTCTTACTTCAAAATAAAGAGGCCCGGTGCGGTTATGAAAATATTTGTTCTGCTTTCGCGTGTACCCTATCCCATCGAAAAAGGCGATAAGCTCAGGGCATTTCACCATATCCGGTGCCTTGCGCAGAATCACGAAATTGTACTTTGCGCACTAAGCGACAGCTCTGTACACCCCGAAGCACTGAACATCCTGGGTGAAATTTGCAAAGCGGTACACATCATCCCGATTAAACCCGCCGGAATGATATGGAATTTGCTGAAGGCATTTGTAAATGGGAATCCCTTGCAGGTTGGCTATTTTTATCGCAGCAGCGCACAAGCCAGAATTTCTGAACTTATTAAACAGCACAAGCCCGATCACATTTTCTGCCAGTTGATAAGGGTATCGGAATATGTGAAGGAGCTGCCTATACCCAAGACCCTCGATTACCAGGATATATTTTCCATGGGGGCAAAACGCCAGGCCGAAACCGCACCTTTCTGGAAAAGACCTTTTTTGCTGCTCGAATACAGGCGGTTGCTCAACTATGAGAAATCCATTTTCGACAAGTTCGATCACAAATGCATAATTTCGGCACCCGACCGCGAGCTGCTCTCCCACCCCAACCGCAATAAAGTAGTTATTATACCCAACGGTGTTGACCACGACTTTTTCCAGCCTTTGGCGAGGCCTAAAAAGTTCGATATCGTTTTTACCGGGAATATGGGCTACCCTCCGAATATAGATGCTGCGCATTTTATCGCAAAAGACATTTTCCCCCTGGTGTTGAAAAAAATCCCAACAGCTACCTTACTGATTGCAGGAGCAAATCCCCATGCGTCGGTAAAAAGCCTGCAATCGGCCAATATCAATGTTTCGGGTTGGATGCCTGATATACGCGAAAGCTATGCAACATCGCGCATTTTTATAGCACCCATGTGCATTGGTACCGGGCTACAGAATAAATTACTGGAAGCTATGTCGATGAAGCTTCCGTGCATCACTTCTCCGCTTGCCAACCAGGCGCTGGGAGCTGCCGTAAACCAGGAAATCCTGGTCGGCATTTCGGCCGAACAATACGCCGGTCATATTATTGGTCTTTTGCAGGACGAATCAAAAGCAAGTGACCTGGCTGAAAATGGTTTCAGGTTTGTGAAACAGAATTTCAGCTGGGAAAAATCGGCTGCGATGATCGAAAAACTTTTTAATACGCACAAAATCAAAAATATATAAAAACCAAACAGCAGTAAAACATTATGGCTGACGATAAAAAAATCATATTCTCAATGGTGGGTGTTGGTAAATTACATCCGCCCAGTAAACAGGTGCTGAAGGATATTTACCTTTCCTTTTATTATGGCGCCAAAATTGGCATCATCGGGTTGAATGGATCAGGGAAATCGACACTGCTGAGAATTATAGCAGGCCTTGATAAATCGTTCCTGGGAGAAGTTGTTTTTTCGCCGGGTTACAGTGTAGGTATGCTCGAACAGGAGCCCCACCTCGACGATACCAAAACTGTGAAACAGATTGTTGAAGAGGGCGTTCAGGAAGTGGTGAACCTTTTAAAAGAATATGAAGAGGTGAATAACCGCTTTATGGAGCCCATGAGCGATGACGAAATGAACAAACTGATCGAACGCCAGGGGCAGCTCACCGACCTGATTGAACAACACGATGCCTGGGAACTCGACACCAAACTCGAAAGAGCCATGGATGCCTTACGTTGCCCCGAAGGCGACACTCCTGTAAAAGTACTTTCGGGAGGCGAACGCCGCCGGGTAGCCTTGTGCAGGCTGTTGCTGCAGCAACCCGACATTTTATTACTCGATGAGCCCACCAACCACCTGGATGCCGAATCTATTGAGTGGCTCGAGCATTTTCTGCAACAATATAAAGGTACTGTTATCGCGGTTACCCACGACCGCTATTTCCTCGATAATGTAGCCGGCTGGATCCTGGAACTGGACCGTGGCGAAGGCATTCCCTGGAAAGGCAATTATACCGAATGGCTCGAGCAGAAAACCAAGCGGATGGAAATGGAAGAGAAAACCGAAAGCCGTCGCCGGAAAACCCTCGAGAATGAACTTGAATGGGTGCGCATGGCGCCCAAAGCGCGGCAGTCGAAAGGCAAAGCTCGATTGAATTCATATGAAAAAATGCTCAACGAGGATGTAAAACAAAAAGAAGAACGCCTCGAAATTTATATCCCCAATGGCCCACGCCTCGGGAACCAGGTTATTGAAGTTAAAGATGTTACCAAGGCTTACGGTGATAAGGTGCTGTTCGAAAACCTAAATTTCAAATTACCTCCCGGGGGAATTGTTGGCATTATCGGTCCAAATGGCGCCGGTAAAACAACGCTTTTCCGCCTCATCATGGGACTCGACAAACCCGATAGTGGCGAATTTATAGTAGGTGAAACCGTAAAAGTGGGTTACATCGACCAGGCTCATACCGAAATAGATCCCGAAAAAACGGTTTGGGAAATAATTTCGGAAGGCAATGAAACCATACAACTGGGTGGCAAGCTGATTAATTCACGGGCCTATGTTTCGCGGTTTAATTTCGGAGGTTCCGACCAGGGGAAGAAAGCCGGTGTGCTTTCGGGTGGTGAGCGTAACAGGTTACACCTGGCACTCACCCTTCGTTCGGAAGCCAATGTGCTGCTGCTCGACGAGCCCACAAATGATATTGATGTAAACACCCTGCGCGCCCTTGAAGAAGGTCTTGAGAATTTTGCCGGCTGCGCCGTTGTCATTTCGCACGACCGCTGGTTCCTCGACCGCGTTGCTACCCATATCCTGGCTTTTGAAGGTGATTCGCAGGTGTATTATTTCGAAGGAGGATATTCGGATTACGAAGAAAACAAACGCAAGCGGCTTGGTGATGAAGGCCCGAAGAGGATCAGGTTCAGGAAACTGATGGTATAAAAGCCGATTCAATAACCAACTTACGGGCACCATCCTAAATACCTTTAAATTTTAAAACTCTTAACTTAACCATAATGAAATACCCCATTAAACAATTTACTACCCATCGCCTGGTAAAGAGCGAAGACCTGAATCATCACGGAACTTTATTTGCTGGCCGCGGAGCCGAATGGTTTGTTGAAAGCGGATTTGTTGCCGCTTCGTACCTGTTACCTCCCAAAAATATTATTTGCGTTAAAGTACACGGTCTCACTTTCCAGCAGCCTGTAAAAGCCGGTGAATGTGTGTGCTACAACAGCCGTATCGTTCATACCGGGGGAAGCAGCCTGAAAGCGTATGTTGAAGTACACAAGGCAAACTGCCAGGACCTGGTCGTACAGGGATTTATCACATTTGTGCATGTGGATGAAAACACAAAAGCCACTCCGCATGGCATCGAGATGGATGCAGTTACCGAAGAAGATAAAGCTTTAATGGAACGCGCAAAACAACTCAAAAACAAATAGTCAATGATACGAATCACAACGGAACTGATCGATAAGGTAGTTGCAGAAGCACGACAGTCGCCACGGCGCAGGATGAATTATAATTTTCACCCCGAACTCAGCGACCCGGTGCAACGTTTGCTAAATGCGCTCGAGCCATGGACCTATATCAGGCCTCACAAGCATACCACAAAGGAGGAATCATTTGTATTGCTCAGTGGCACAGTTCTGGCCGTGGTTTTTAATAACGACGGAACCATTCGCGATCATGCTATACTTAGCCGCGAAACCGGGATTTTAGGAATTGAGTTTGAAGAAAATTGCTTTCATATGCTCACTTCGCTCGAAACTGGTTCAGTGGTTTATGAGATCAAAGAAGGTCCTTTTGTTCCACACACCGAAGGCAGTTCGGCTCCCTGGGCACCACTTGAAGGCACCCCCGAAGCCAGGTCGTTTTTAGCTAAAGTATTTGATGAATTAAAAATTAAACTTGACTAAAAAGGAAATCCTGCCGGTAATGCATATTTTGAACTTTGCCGGCAGTTCCTGGTTTCTGTAAATTCATAAACCTAAATCTTTACTTCACTGCCTCAGCAGGCTGTGCAATCGTAAATCGTAAATCACAAATCGTAAATCGTAATGTCCTCCCCCTCCATACCCAAAGGCACACGCGACTTCTCGCCCCTAGAAATGGCACGCCGCAATTATATTTTTGACGCCATACGTTCGGTGTTTAAGTTACATGGCTACCTGCCGATTGAAACACCGGCCATGGAAAACCTCAGCACCCTGATGGGGAAATATGGGGAAGAAGGAGACAAACTCCTTTTTAAAATTCTGAATTCAGGAAATTACCTTTCCGACATTCCGGATGAAACCTATGCAGGAAAGGAAGCAGGAAAAATGCTGAAATATATTTCAGAAAAAGGGTTGCGTTATGATCTTACCGTGCCCTTTGCCCGTTTCGTAGTGCAGCATAACAACGAGATTACCTTCCCTTTTAAACGTTACCAGATACAGCCTGTGTGGCGTGCCGACCGCCCGCAGAAAGGACGCTACCGCGAATTTTACCAGTGCGATGTAGATGTAATCGGGAGCAATTCGCTGCTGTATGAAGTAGAGATGGTTACCATCGCTGCCGAAATTTTCAATAAGCTGGGCATCAGCATCACTATCCTGATGAACAACCGCAAGATTCTGTCGGGAATAGCCGAAGTAATAGGCGAATCGGCCCGCATCACTGATATTACTGTAGCTATTGATAAACTGGATAAAATTGGCCAGGAAGGTGTAAATAAAGAACTTGCAGAAAAAGGGCTGAGCGAAGCAACCATAGCAAGACTTCAGCCGATTTTGGGGTTGAAGGGCGACAACCTCGGGAAACTGGATCAGCTTACGGAAATCCTGGCCAGCTCCGAAACCGGTTTGAAAGGGATAGAAGAAATGCGTACCATTTTTACGTTCATCAATGAATTGAAACCCAAAGCCCGGGTTGAAATTGATCTGACCCTTGCGCGCGGTTTAAATTATTATACCGGAGCCATTATCGAAATAAAAGCCAATGACGTACAAATGGGTAGCATTAGTGGCGGCGGACGCTACGACGACCTCACCGGAATATTCGGGCTGAAAGGCATGTCGGGTATTGGGATATCGTTTGGCGCCGACCGTATTTACGATGTGATGAATGAGTTGAAGCTATTCCCGGCAAATACGGAGCAGGCTACCACCGTGCTGCTGGTAAATTTCGGAGGGCCCGAACAACTCGAAAGCCTGAAGCTCCTGCACAAACTGCATGAAGCAGGTATCTCAGCCGAAATGTATCCCGAACCTGCCAAAATGAAAAAGCAGTTTGGATATGCAGATAATAAGAAAATACCGTATACCATCATTATTGGCCCCGATGAGGCTGCTTCGGGTTTGTACCAGCTCAAAAACATGCTTACCGGCGAACAGGATAAAATTGCGGCATCTGAAATTATTTCAAAACTCAGCTAATTTAACCCTGACTGGGTTTAAAACCCTGTCAGGGTAATAAAATTACCTACCTGCCAAACAGATCGCCCTCGCAGGAATGATATCCCGCAAGGGTTATTTTTATTGCAATTACCGGTTATTTGTATATACTTCCTCTGAAAATAATTTTAATAAATAGGATTTATGGAACTTACATGTTATTTTCATACGGTGTTTGTGAAATAGATTTTTTTCATGTAGGTTTGCCACGCATTCTGAAAACAGCAATCCATGCTCTGGAATTTATATTTCATTATTCAGATAAACAGAACCTGCCTGTAGGTACTGATCCACTAAGCCTGCAATCTGCAGTTCCTTATTCATTTCTTAATTTCCGGTATCACCTGAACAGGTGAAAAATAATGACACCCAAAACATGGCAGACAATACCTATTATATAAGCCCCGAGCCGATCACCTTCGGACAAATTGAAAATATGCTTACCCCTGGCACACAACTCGTTCTTTCACCTGAGTCGGTGGCCAGGATCGAAAAATGCCGCGATTACCTGGATCACAAAATTGAATCGCAAAAAGAACCCATTTACGGTATTACCACGGGGTTCGGATCCCTGTGCAACCGAACCATTTCACGTGAAGACGTTTCGCAGCTGCAGGTTAACCTGGTGATATCGCATGCCTGTGGCATAGGCGACAGCGTGGAACCGGAAATAGTGCGCCTGATGCTGATGCTGAAGGCATACGGATTATCTTTCGGCAACTCAGGGGTACAAACTGACACGGTTCAGCGCCTGCTCGATCTATATAATAATAATGTATTACCCGAAGTCAGGCAACTGGGTTCGCTCGGTGCCTCCGGCGACCTTGCCCCGCTGGCGCACCTGGTGCTGCCGCTGCTGGGTAAAGGTAATGTGTTGTACCAGGACACACTGCAACCTGCTGCTAAAGTTCTTGATTCGCTGGGCCTGCCAACCATCAGCCTGAAATCGAAAGAAGGCCTGGCCTTGCTGAACGGAACCCAATTTATGAGTGCACACGGCGTGCTCGTTTTACTGAAAGCTTTCAAATTACTGAGGCTGGCCG
>CALCJE010000121.1 GCA_937965665.1 uncultured Bacteroidales bacterium | reverse complement strand
TAATATTCCGTGTATTGGTCGGAATATAAATCTTCGGCAGTTTTCATATACGAGAGACTTGCCCAGGATTCGACCCCTTTTACAAAGTCGCCGTTTACTTTAAAATCGATGCCATACGCGTATCCTTTCGATGCATTTTCGCCCAGGTACTGTATCCTGACATTATCAACCTGGTAAGGAACCAGGTCGGTTAAGTATTTGTAATACACTTCGGTTACATACTTAAACGGCCGGCCCCAGGCCATAAAATTCCAGTCGCTCCCGGCAACAAAATGGATTGATTTCTGGGCTTTCAGGTTGGGGTTTATCTCCCCCTGCAAATTGCGCAGCTCGCGGTAAAATGGGGGCTGATAATAATAGCCTGCCGAAAAACGCAGCATAATATCCTTTTCCCAGCGTGGTTTAAAGGATATACTGGCCCGGGGGCTGACAATAAATTGTTTATTATAGTCCCAGTATTGAAACCTGACACCTGCTGTGATGGCAAATGCCGTTGAGTCACGATCAATGGTCCAGGTGTTTTGCGCAAAGGCGGTGTACCTGTTTGAGTTAATGCTGGCTGAAGTCTTCAGGTGGTAATTCAGTTCAAAGTCGGAAAGGTTGCCTGGCTGGCCGGGTGTACCAAAGTGCGTTGGTACCGAGTAAAATGCTGAATCAACCCTTTGCCACTCGTTTATCCGGTCATTGATCATTTCGCGCTGGTATTTGATTCCCCAGGTGGCAAAAATATTTCCATTCGAATAACTGTAGCGATTTTCGAGGTTCATCACGGTCATGTCGAGCTGGTTACGCGCATGATCGAAATAGCCGCCTATGCCTTTGGTTTCAACTACTTCAATCGAATCGCCTGCGGCAGGCTTATTTTCGAGCAAGGCAATATAGTATTCCGACAGAATATCATAAGCCTCGTTTTCGCTGGAACTGTAAGCGGATGCAATGCATTTTACCAACAGGTTCTGGTTGGGTTTTTGGGTGATTGTAATGGCTCCCATTCGGCTTGCGTAGGTATCTGCTTCGCGTCCGTCGAAATACATAGTCAGGCGGAGGGGTGTAAAATAGGTGCCGAAATTTGTTTCGCGCGATTCGGGAATCAGGTTGTACTTGTTCGTTGAGAGGTAACCTAGCACTGAAATTTCGAGCTTCTTATTCAGCTCGTAGGTGAACAGCGATTGAACATCCAGGAAAACCGGCATGTAATTTCCCTTGGTTTCCAGTGAGTTAAGCAGGTATTGATTAGTCTTATACCTGGCCCCGGCGAGGTAGGTGAATTTATTCTTCATCCCGGTTCCTTCTACGTGCGCTGAAGCACCAAGCAAACTGGCGGTGGCAGAAGCTGCAAATGTGGTAGGTCGTTTGTATTTGATATCCAGCACACTAGAGAGTTTGTCGCCATACCGGGCTTCGAACCCGCCAGCTGAGAACAGTACAGAAGAAACCAGGTCGCTGTTCAGGAAACTCATGC
The DNA here is from genome assembly GCA_937965665.1 of uncultured Bacteroidales bacterium. Classification (GTDB taxonomy): domain Bacteria; phylum Bacteroidota; class Bacteroidia; order Bacteroidales; family UBA4417; genus UBA4417. Next base: position 1,160 of record CALCJE010000121.1, on the reverse strand, counting down.
CTTCCTGCTGGCTCGATCGCACCAGGAAAGGACGGTAAATTTCAATGTCGTTTACATAAACCAGGTTTTCGTCGTAATTGCCACCACGTACCGAATACTGCGAACTGAGTTCGTTGTTCGAAACTACACCAGGCATGGTTTTGAGTAAGGCTTCGATGCCTCCGCTGGCCGAAGGCAAAGCTGTTGCAGTGCGGGGATCAATCCGGGTAAGATTCGAGTTACGCACCTGCCGGTCCTGCACAACAACTCTTTCGAGTTCTGTAGCAACTGAATAAATGGTGCGGTTTACCCTCAGTTTTTCACCGGCATTAACTTTAACATACGCAGTATCCGTTTTAAAGCCGATAAATGAGAAAAGGATCCTGACCTCCCTGGCAGCTGGAATCTGTAAGCTGTAACTGCCATCTGCTGCGGTAGTTGTACCCCCCGGGTATCCTGAAATGCTAACGTTAACGAGTTCGACTGCCTGGCCTTTTTCGTCGGTAACTTTACCTGTAATCATTGCAGACTGCTGTGCATCAACTCCATAGCTCATGATCAGCAACATGAATATTACAAGTGTTTCCGTAAAAATAGACCGAAAATTATTTGGTTTCAAAATCAGGCAGGGATTGATATTTTAACGACTGCAATACCGGGTTTCTCCTGGAAGAAACGTCTTTTCTGCGAAAGTAGTATAAATAAAGGAATTGAAAAACTCCGAAATGGGTTAGCAGGTGATATTTTCCATACATAAGGAAGTGCAGCATACTAGACTGCAACCTGATGAATAAAGATTTTCTAATATTTTTTCTTGAAATCACCTCTTTTCCATGCCTGGATGAACTTTGCCCATGCGATTGGATTCAGCAGGTTGTTGGGCATGGTTTGCCCCCTGTAATACAATTTGTCAGCCTGGGCACTCATATAGTTGTGGTAACTTTGCCCGGGGGTAAATCCATACCGTTCGGGGTCGTAATTACGGCCGTAAATTTCGCGCATTTCCATATACGCCAGGTTGCGGCGCGCAATTTCTATATCATCGTCAGGAATTTTAAGGGTAAGGAATGCATGCCTGAACTGTTCCTTGCTGGGCCAGGGGTATATAACTGTTTCGGTAAGCATAATGGTATCCGACGACATAACCTGAATGAGCGAATAGCGGTTCTGCGTAAGCGTAT
>CALCJE010000120.1 GCA_937965665.1 uncultured Bacteroidales bacterium | reverse complement strand
TAGGGATATCAGGGAAAAGCCTGCGGAACAACGGGCCGACAGCTTTCGACATTAGTCTCACTATTCCGCCCGTTTCACCCACTTTCATCAGGCCCATCCATAAGGTCATCACGCCGGTAAGTCCAAGCGAAATTTCGAACCCTGTCTTAGCCGCATCGAAGGTCCCGTTCATCATCAGCGGGAAAATCTCTGTATCACCAAAGAAAACCAGCCGGATCAGGCCGACAATAAAGGCAATGATAAAAAAGGCAATCCAGATATAGTTGAGTACCATAATTTAGTTTTGAAGTAACCAGGTTCAAAAGTATGGCTTTTTCAGGCCGGGTTCGTTCCGCTTACCGGATTTTTGTTGTGGGATTAAAATAACCCAATTACCAAAGTAAAAATAAGCATGGTATTGAGTAATATCTTTTTAAAGGTTTAAAACAACAGGAAATCAATCAGATAGATATTTTATCATAACAAGCAATTGTCTCCGTTTCAGGCGTTTTAATAAACTACAGACCAATGCTGAATATATAATTATTTGTTAAATGCAATTTTAGTTTCCTATTCGAATATCTATTAAAACTATATTTGATGTCTTCTTATATTTAAAATTATTTCGAGTATGAAAATAAAGTTTATCGGCGCTGCCCGCGAAGTTACCGGAAGCAAACATCTGATTACCACTGCCAGCGGTAAAAAATTACTGCTCGATTGCGGAATGTTCCAGGGTAAGGGACTCGAAACTGACGGGATGAACCGCAACCTGATGTTCGATCCCGCAACCATTGATCATGTAATTCTTACCCATGCTCATATCGATCACTCAGGATTAATTCCATACATGTATAAGCTTGGCTTCAGGGGGTCGGTAATATGTACCAGTGCTACCCGCGACCTGTGTGCCATCATGCTTGCCGACAGCGGGCATATCCAGGAACTGGATGTTAAGTGGTTCAACAAACGTCGCATTCAGAAAGGCCTGAGCCCCATAGAGCCCATATATAGTGAACAGGATGCGCGGGCTTGTATGGAACTGTTTATTGGTGTGGCTTATGATCGTAAGTTTCAGATTGACAGCAATATAAAAGTTAAGTTTGTAAATACAGGACACATGCTGGGCAGCGGTACGGCCTGGATCGAAATAAAAGAAAACGGGTCAGTTACACGCATTGCTTACACAGGCGATATAGGGAGGCCTGAAAATCGTATATTGAAGTCGCCGCAGCCATTCCCGCAATGCGATTACCTGATTACCGAATCGACCTATGGCAACCGCCTGCACCCGCAATTGCAGGAAGCTGAGGGCGAACTGTTGCGTGTAATACGCGAAACCTGTGTCGATAGGGGAGGGAAATTGATAATTCCTTCGTTTGCCATTGGGCGTACACAGGAAGTGGTGTATGCACTCAACAATTTCTTTAACGAAGGATTGCTGCCCAAGGTGAACATATATGTTGACAGCCCCCTGGCAGTAAATGCAACGGATATCTTCAGGGTGCATTCTGATATCCTGAATGAGGATGTAGCAACCACCATGCTTACCGACCCTGATCCTTTTGGGTTCAATTCGCTTTACTATATTAAAAGTCCTGACGAGTCGAAGAAGCTAAACAGCTACAAAAAGCCATGTGTTATCATTTCTGCCTCGGGTATGATGGAGGCCGGGCGGATCAAACATCACCTGGCAAATAATATTGAAAACCCGGCCAATACCATACTTGCAGTGGGTTATTGTGCCCCCCGGACGCTTGGCGCCCGTATACTCGACGGCGATGAAGAAGTATCTATTTTTGGTGTACGTCACCCGGTGAAAGCAAAAGTTGAACGCATTGAAGCCTTTTCGGGCCATGGCGATTATAACGAGATGGCCGGTTATTTAGGTTGCCAGGATACTTCTCAGGTCCGCAAGGTATTCCTGGTACATGGCGATTACCAGGCCCAGGAGGCATATAAAAACAGGCTTCAGCAAGCGGGATTTCAGCATATCGAAATTCCGGCAGCCGGAGCAGAATTTGAATTATAGTACGGGGTTGTTTAATCGTACAGCCGGTAGGTAGCTCAGAAAGTTTCCATGTGTTATAATTGCAAAGATTTTTCTGAAAGTGTTGTTTGTACAATAACATTTTTGGTTAAGTTTGTGAAGCAAATATTCGCAATATGCCATACACACAAATACAACGTTTAGCTCTGGTAGTACTACGCATCACAATTGGCTGGCATTTTCTTTACGAGGGTGGGGTAAAATTACTGAACCCACAATGGACTGCTAAATCGTACCTGCTTGATTCAGGCGGATTTATGAAAGGCATTTTCGAATGGATTGCTGGGAATCAGTCTGTGCTTGCCTTTACAGATAGTATGAATGCCTGGGGACTCGCCCTCATCGGATTATCACTGGTTGTCGGACTTTTCACGCGGTACGCAAGTTTGGCCGGAGTTTTTTTATTGCTGCTGTATTACCTGTCGCATCCGGCATTTCCCGGCATAGAGTACCTGTTTCCGTCGGATGGAAGCTATTTTATCATCAATAAAACACTGGTTGAGCTGTTTGCCATGCTGGTGTTGTTTGCATTCCCCACTTCGCATATTTTTGGATTGCAACGACTTCTGAAAAGTAAAAAATCATACCTGGTATAAGTTAAAGATGAGTACAGAAAAACAGGATCAGAATAAAAGTAAACTAAGCCGCAGAGATATACTGGCCGGGCTGGCAGCCTTACCCGTTGTTGGTGTTATTGGATATGGATTACTCCGGAATAAAGCAGATGCTGAGAAACGAAATTCGAGCCTGCTGAGTGATATAAAACCCGAAGTGCAAAACGGAATTCCCCCTTTAATCATAGGTGATACGCTTCGCGTAGGCATTATCGGAAGTGGTGGCAGGGGTGGCTACCTGATGAAAGCCCTTGGTTTTGTAAATCCCGACCGTATTGATGAATACACTGAAAAAGGCAAGACCGATAAATATTGGGTACAATATCTCAACGATTTCAGGGAGCAGGAAGATCTGAATGTTAAGATAACTGCGGTATGTGATATTTTTGATAAAAATGCCGAAAAGGCAATTCGTGCCGGTGCCAATATACACCGAACCGGAAAAGGTAGTAAAATGGGCGATGCCCCGAAACGATATGCTACCTATAAAGAGTTGCTTGCATCGCCCGATGTGGATGCCGTAATTATTGCTACGCCCGATCACTGGCATGTTCCGGTAGCGCTGGAGGCTGCCCGGAACGGCAAACATGTGTATTGCGAAAAGCCACTGTCGTGGTCGATAGCCGAAACCTATGAAATAAGGAAAACGGTTAAAGAATCGGGAATTGTTTTCCAGCTTGGGCACCAGGGCAGGCAAACCGAAAGTTACAATGTAGCACGCTCGCTCATAAAACAGGATGTAATCGGGAAAATATCGCTGATTGAAGTATGTACCAACCGTAACGATCCCAATGGCGCCTGGGTTTATGATATTGCCCCCGAAGCCAATGAAAAAACCATTGACTGGAAACAGTTTATAGGGCAGGCTCCCTGGCACGATTTCAGCCTTGAGCGATTTTTCCGCTGGCGCTGCTGGTGGGACTACAGCACCGGGCTTAGCGGCGATTTATTCACACACGAATACGATGCGCTTAACCAGATTCTTGACCTTGGCATTCCACATTCAGCCATGGCATCGGGTGGAATTTATTTCTTTAAGGATGGGCGTACTGTACCCGATGTACTAAATATGGCCATGGAGTATCCTGATCGTGACCTTACCCTTTTGTACAGTGCCACCCTGGCCAGTGAGAAAAACAGGGGGAAAGTTATTATGGGTCATGATGCTTACCTCGAACTGAGCGACACCCTTGTGATAAATGTAGATCCGCAGTCGACACGTTATAAACAGAAACTGGAGCAAGGAATTGTAGAGCCGTTTAAACCTATTTTTTCGTATGTTCCGGGTCAGGGAGCAGTTGATGCTGTTACTTCGCCCACCGAAAAATACTTTGCCGGACGCGGCTTGCTCTATACTTATCGGGATGGGAAAGCAGTGGATACCACCCATCTTCACCTGCGCGAATGGATTAATTGTATCAGGGCCGGCAAAGGTGCACAACCCAGTTGCAATATCGACCAGGCTTTTGAAGAAGCCATGACGGCTCATATGGGCACCATCTCATACAAAGAAGGCCGCAGGACTTACTGGGACAAAGAAAAAGAAGTTATTGTATAGCAAATAGGATTTTTTATGACCAAAGGCGTTACAAGAGCATCAAAACAATTTCCTGCCCTGCAAGTAGGAATTGTAGGCTTTGGCCTGTCGGGACAGGTATTTCATGCGCCTTTTATTGAGGTACATCCCGGTTTTAATCTTCATACCATAGTAACCACAGGTACGCTGGCTAAAGAGAAATATCCGGCTGCACGTATATTATCCTCATTTGATGAACTGATTGCCGATCCCGGAATTGATCTTGTGATCATCTGTTCGCCTAATTTATTGCATTATCCGCAGGCAAAGGCAGCTTTGCTGGCCGGCAAACATGTGGTTGTCGAAAAACCATTTACCGTGAACAGCGCCCAGGCTGAGGAACTTATCGGAATAGCACATCAGGTTGGCCGGCATGTTTTCCCTTTTCATAACAGGCGTTGGGACAGCGACTTACTTACGCTTAAACATATTATTGAACAAGGATATCTTGGAAAAATTGTTGAATTCGAATCGCGTTTCGATCGTTTTACCCCTGAAATTTCGCGGGCAGCATGGCGGTACCAGCAAGTGGAAGGCGGCGGAACCTTGTTCGACCTCGGCATTCACCTGATCGACCAGGCCGTGAGTTTATTTGGCCCGCCCGAAGGCGTTTTTGCCAGGTTATTTAACCAGCGCGAAGGAAGCGTAACCGACGACAGTTTTGATCTGAAGCTTATTTATCACGATCTTAATGTTACCCTTAAGGCAGGCGTTTTTGTTAAGGAGCCAGGCCCGCGTTTACAGGTTCATGGCACGCATGGCTCTTTTGTAAAATATGGGCTCGATGTACAGGAAGCGCAGCTACGCAAAGGCAAAAAGCCTGGCAGTAAAGGTTTTGGAACAGAACCAGCATCGCAGAGAGGGATACTGAATACTGCTACATTTGGCAAATTATTTCGTGGGCAGTACGAAACCCTGCCCGGAAACTACATGGCTTTTTTCGATAATGTGCATGCGGTTATTACGGCTGCAGCCGAAGCCATTGTTAAACCCGGCGATGCACTGCTCAATGTCAGAATAATAGAAGCAGCACGCATCAGCCACAGCGAACGGCGAATAATTCAACTCTAATTACTCCGGGAGGAATAATCATTAAACAGGTAACAGTCTGAAAACAGGATTGTTTGCAGCATAAATCATATTCATTAAATCATGCTTTTATGGCGACCAGACGTAACTTTTTAAAAAACATTACCCTGATTTCAGGCGTATTGGCTTCAACAACCCTCGAAGCCAAAAAAGAACCCGCAAAAGGTAAAAAAATGCCTGCCGGAATACAGCTTTACTCACTGAGGGATGTAATCAGTAAAGATCTTATGGGAACCCTAGAAGCCGTTTCGAAAATCGGCTACAAAAGTGTGGAAGCATATGGTTTCGATGGAAACTTCTTCTCAAAGCCTGCGCCTGAATTCCGTAAGATGTGTGCCGACCTGGGAATGGTTATAACCAGCACCCATACAGGCATAACAGCTAAAAATGCCCAGCTTTTTACTGAAAAAGCCGTTGAAGCCGGCCTCGAATACCTGGTTTTGCCTTCGTTTATGGGCAGGCCTGAAAAGACCCTCGACGATTTTAAAAAAGTTGCCGAAGAAATGAACCAGATAGGCGAGATCACCAAAAAAGCGGGAATACAGTTTGGGTATCATAACCATAATTTTGAGTTCAGGCCCATGGAAGGTAAACTGCCATACGACGTTCTGCTGGCTGAAACCGATCCGGGTCTTGTAACTTTTGAAATGGATATTTACTGGGTTGTGAAAGGTGGTCAGGATCCGGCGCAGTATTTCGAAAAACACCCGGGCCGATTTAAGTTGTGGCACGTGAAAGATATGGGCAACGATGGTGAAACCTGTATAGTTGGCAACGGACGCATTAATTTTAAAGACCTTCTGAAGCATTCAAAAAAAGCAGGTCTGAAACAAATTATCTATGAGCAGGAACAATATTCAGAAGGGGCGCCGGTATATTGTGCAGAGCAAAGTTTTAAATACATACAAAAGCATTTACTATAAATCGCATACAAAACCATTACCATGGAAGAAAACAAAACCTCAGGTATTGATCGCCGTTCGTTTATACGAAATACGGCTACGGCTGCAGCAGGATTTATTATTCTGCCAAGCCATGTAATTTCGGGTCTGGGCCACCGGATGCCAAGTGATAAGCTGAATATCGCCGGTGTGGGTGTCGGTGGTCGCGGAGGCGGTGTAATCAGGGCTGTTAGCAGCGAAAATATTGTGGCGCTCTGCGATGTTGACTGGAAGTATGCTGCCGGGATTTTCAAAGAATTTCCTGATGCGCAGAAATTCTACGACTGGCGCGAGATGTTTGATAAACTGAAGGATTCCATTGATGCTGTTGTTGTGGGAACACCCGACCATAACCATGCTATTATCAGCATTAATGCTATGAAACTTGGTAAACATGTCTATTGCGAAAAACCACTTACACATGCCGTTTGGGAATCGCGTCAAATGACCCAGGTGGCTAAAGAATATAAAGTGGCTACCCAGATGGGTAACCAGGGTAACTCCGGCGAAGGAATCCGGCAGGTTTGCGAGTGGGTTTGGGACGGCGCTATAGGCGAAATCCGCGAAGCCCATGCCTGGACAAACCGCCCGATATGGCCGCAAGGCCTGGAGCGGCCTACCGATGTATTCCAGGTTCCCGATACCCTTAAATGGGATCTTTTCCTGGGAACAGCCAAAGAAAGACCGTATAATCCAATTTATACACCCTGGAACTGGCGTGGCTGGTGGGACTTCGGAACCGGAGCTCTCGGCGATATGGCCTGCCATATTATGGACCCGATTTTTATGTCGTTAAAACTGAAATATCCCACCAAGGTGCAGGGTAGCTCTTCCCAGTTTAACACCGAGTCGCCACCATTAGCCGAAACTGTTACCTATACTTTCCCCCAAAGAGAAAAATTTCAGCATGTAAAAATGCCCGAAGTTAAAGTTACCTGGTGGGATGGTGGTTTGTTGCCGCCACGCCCTGAGGAACTGCCGGCTGGTGAAGTAATGGGCCGCGATATGAATGGAGGCTGCCTGCTTATAGGCTCGAAAGGTAAAATTATGACTGGATGTTACGGTAAAGATCCGTTCCTGCTTCCATTGGATAAAGATAAAAACTACAAACGTCCGCCAAAGCAACTGCGCAGGGTTGAAATTGGACACGAAATGGACTGGGTGCGCGCCTGCAAGGAAAGTCCTGAAAACAGGGTTGAAACCAGTTCCAATTTCGGATATTCAGGCCCGCTGAATGAAATGGTTGTTATGGGTGTGGTTGCTGTGCGTTTGCAGGACCTGAAACGCGAACTCGAATGGGATGGCGAAAACATGCGCTTTACAAACATCGGCGACAGCGATGAAATTAAAATTGTAAAAAGCGATAAATTTACCATCATCGACGGGCATCCGAATTTCGACACCAAACACGACACTATTAACGCCAAACAAGCAGCCGAAGAGTATATTAAACATACTTACCGGGCTGGGTGGAGTTTTTAGTAAATGAATTTGTGTAGCTGAATTCACAGGATGGAATTCAGCTGCACATTTCAGCGTTATAACGTTTGTGTCCAGATTTGATTTCAACTTCCCCAACAACCAGGTGAATAACCCAAAAGATGAATTTCGAAAAATTAGTTGTTTCAATACAAACTACTTCTTCGCTTTTGCAGCAAGATGCTGTGAAAGCAATAAATATTCGACTTACTTTCCGAAATTGGCTGGTTGGATTTTATGTTGTTGAGTATGAACAAAATGGTGAGGATAGGGCGCAATATGGCCAGCAATTATTAGCCAGCCTTGCACGCGAAATTAATATCAAGGGACTGGGGGAGACCAACCTGAAGTTGTGCCGACAGTTCTATGTCGTATATCCTGAACTTCATCAGTTGCTTTCTGGTGAAAATTATCAGCTGATTCCTTATTCAATTCGTCAGACACTGTCTGACGAATTACAATTAGCTGTTAATGATTCATATACAAAAAGTCAGACATTGTCTGACGAATCAGTGAGCAGTTTTTCAGAGAAGAGGGATTATCTCCGCCAACTATTATCTTCAGGTTCGTTCAGTCATTTTGTTGAACTGATTAAGATAGAAGATGAGACGAAAAGGAAATTTTTTGAACTCCTTGTTTTAAAAACAACGCCTACAGTAAGGGAATTGCAAAGGCAAATCAATACACTTACTTATGAAAGATTCGGGCTTTCGCATAACCAGGAATCAGCTTTCGGGCATATAAGGAAGAAAATCATACCTCAAGAAAATGCTGATCTGATTAAGTCACATTATTTCTTTGAGTTTTTGAGTCTAAATCATCCAGCGCTGATCGAAGAAAGCGAACTTGAGCAAGCTTTGATAAACCAACTTCATGAATTTATACTTGAATTAGGTTATGGGTTTTGCTTTGAAGCCAGGCAAAAACGGATTTTAATAGGAGACGAGTACTTTTTTATCGATCTGGTGTTTTACCATCGCATACTCAAGTGTCATGTTCTTATTGAATTGAAAACCGAAAAAGCAAATCACGAACACATTGGCCAGCTAAAAACCTATCTGAACTTCTATAAAAAAAATATCTGTCAGCCTGCTGATAATCCACCGGTTGGTATTTTGTTGGTTACGAAACAAAATAAAACATTAGTTGAATATGCTGTCGCAGATTCAGATCAGGATATCTTTGTAAGTCAGTACCTTTTGCAACTTCCGGAAAAGGAACAACTGGCAGAATTTATAAACAGAGAACTCAGGAACCTATAGCGTTTTGATTAGAAAATCTGACAATCATCAAACCAAAAACCCAATACAATAAATCTAATTTAAAATTAATAACCATAATCAAATTTTTACCATGAAAAACCTATTTTTAATCATGCTGATTGCTGTAACGGTGCTATCGTTAAATAGTACCTATGCACAGGATAACAAAAAGCAAAAAAAACAAAAAGCATCTAAAAAAACGGAAGTTAATACACTTTCGAAAACGGAAAAGGCCGAAGGCTGGATATTGCTTTTCGACGGAAAAACAACCGACCAGTGGCGCGGCTATGGTAAGACCGATTTCCCGAAAGGCTGGACCATTAACGACAACGCCATACAATGTTTAGGTTCGGGCAAAGGCGAAGCTGGCCAGGGGGGTGATATTATTACCAAAGAGAAGTTTAAAAATTTTGAGTTGAGCCTCGAATGGAGAATCTCTGAAGGAGGTAACAGCGGAATTTTTATCCTTGCACAGGAAATCCCAGGCGAACCTATCTGGAAAAGCGCGCCCGAAATGCAGGTACTGGATAATGAAAAACATCCGGACGCTAAACTGGGTGTGGATGGCAACCGCCAGGCAGGCTCGTTATACGACCTTATTCCTGCCAAACCACAAAATGCTAAACCAGTTGGCGAATGGAACAAAGTGAAAATAACGGTTTACAAAGGCACCGTCATTTTTAACCAGAATGGTGTAAACGTGCTTGAATTCCACCTTTGGACTGACGACTGGAAAAAAATGTGTGCTAATAGCAAATTTAAAGACTTTACCAATTTTGTTGATACCGCAACTGAAGGTTATATTGGCCTGCAGGATCACGGGGATGATGTATGGTACCGGAACATAAAAATTAAAAAACTGTAGATTTGTCAATCCAAAAAAAAGGCAGCCAACCGGCTGCCTTTTTTGTATATTCCCTAACCGCTTAGTTGCAACCACAGCCACAGCCGCAACCGCCGCCCTGGCTTTTAATAACCCCGAGTTCTTTACCCACTTTGGTAAATGCAGCAATACATTTGTCGAGGTGCTCGCGCTGGTGAGCTGCCGAAATCTGGACCCTGATCCGTGCTTTATCTTTGGGCACAACCGGGTAATAGAAACCGATCACATAAATGCCTTCATCCAGAAGCCGTGTGGCCATTTCCTGGCTTAGTTTTGCATCGTAAAGCATCACAGCACAAATGGCACTCTGGGTTGGTTTAATATCGAAACCGGCAGCAAGCATTTTTTCAACAAAATATGCGGTGTTTTCGTGAAGCTTATCCTGAAGTTCGTTGGTTTCGCTCATCATATCAACCATTTTTATTCCGGCAGCAGCTACCATGGGTGGGATGGAATTGCTGAACAGGTATGGGCGCGAACGCTGGCGAAGCATATCGATAATTTCTTTTTTACCGGTGGTAAATCCGCCTATGGCGCCGCCAAATGCTTTTCCCAGGGTGCCGGTAATAATTTCAATTTTACCTTTCAGGTTAAACTGTTCGGTAACTCCACGACCGGTTTTGCCTACAACACCCGCCGAATGCGATTCGTCAACCATAATCATGGCGTTGTATTTATTGGCTAATTCATAAATTTTATCCAGCGGAGCCACATTGCCATCCATCGAAAAAACACCATCGGTAACAATCAGCCTGTAGCGCTGTGCCTGTGCTGCCTGAAGCTGTACTTCAAGATCGGCCATATCGGCATTATTATACCTGTAGCGAACCGCTTTGCACAAACGAACGCCGTCAATAATTGAAGCATGGTTCAGCGAGTCGCTGATAATGGCATCTTCTTCGCCCAGCAAAGGCTCAAAAACACCACCATTGGCATCGAAACAGGCTGCGTACAGAATGGTATCTTCCATGCCAAAGAAGTCGGCAATTTTCTTTTCAAGTTCCTTGTGCAAATCGCCGGTTCCGCATATAAAACGTACTGACGACATGCCGTAACCGTGTGTGTCGAGCGCTTCCTTTGCAGCAGCTACCAGTTGCGGGTTGTTCGAAAGCCCCAGGTAATTGTTTGCACAGAAATTTAGTACTTTGGCGCCAGTGCTGATGGTAATTTCTGCACCTTGGGGCGAAACCAGGATACGTTCATTTTTAAATAAACCGGCTTCTTTTATCCCGGCAAGCTCTTTGGTAAGGTGTTCCTGAAAATTATTGTACATATTGACTTGATTTTTAGTGTTTTCGATGCAGGAAAAAGCTATTTTTTACCGGCAAAGGTAAAAATTATTAGCCTGCACAATCAGTAAATTTATTAAAATGAATGGCGGCCCTTTTACTTTGATCGCAAAAACCCCGCAGGCTGTAAGTGAAATACTTATTTAATATTTTTAAAAAACTGAAAATAAGATTACTAAAAATATCTTTAAGATAGTTTCAAATCCATGTTGAGGTAATTAAATTTGTTTAATTTTGCCGCACTTTTGTGTTCGCTTAACAATTTAAACCCAGCTAAATGAAGAATATTCTTGTAATTGGTTCTGTTGGCCAGATTGGTTCGGAACTTACCATGAAACTCAGGAAAATATATGGAAACAGCAGTGTGGTAGCCGGGTATTTCCGCCCTGAGCCAACCGGTGAATTACTGAATTCGGGTCCGGCCGAATATGTGGATGTAACCCAGCCACAACAGATTGCCGACCTGGTAAAAAAGTATAAAATTGACACCATTTACAACCTGGCCGCTATCCTTTCGGCGGTGGGCGAAACAAAACCCCTGATGGCCTGGCATATTGGCGTAGGTGGACTGATGAACTGCCTGGAAGTGGCCCGCGAATACAACTGCGCCCTGTTTACACCCAGCTCCATTGGCTCATTTGGCCCGAGCACGCCGCTCGATCATACGCCGCAGGATACTATTCAGCGCCCTCAAACCATGTACGGTATCACAAAAGTAACCGGCGAGTTGTTAAGCGATTATTATTTCAAAAAATTCGGGGTCGATACCCGCTCGGTCCGTTTCCCGGGAATCATCTCTAACGTGACCCTGCCCGGTGGTGGTACTACCGATTATGCAGTTGAGATTTATTATGAAGCCGTAAAAACCGGTAAATACACCTGTCCGCTGGGTGCCGGAACTTTTCTGGATATGATGTATATGCCCGATGCCCTGGATGCCGCCATTAACCTGATGGAAGCTGATCCGGCTAAGCTGTTGCACCGCAACTCGTTCAATGTTACTGCTATGAGTTTCGATCCTGAAATGATTGCAGCCGAAATACGCAGGCATATTCCTGGTTTTGTAATGGATTATAATGTTGAACCCATGAAACAGGGTATTGCAAATTCGTGGCCCAACAGCATGGACGACTCCTGCGCCCGCAGCGAGTGGAACTGGAAACCCAGCTGGAACCTTGAGAGCATGACCGTGGATATGCTTCGTGCCATCCGCGAGAAAAAAGACAAGGGCCTCATATAACCCGATTTATTTTCCAGGCATTGCAAATGATCTAATTTGCAGGATCACCATCATAAAAAAAGCGCCTCTTACTGGGTGCTTTTTTCGTTTTTACTGCGCTGCAATTTTATTTCAGGCAATTAGGTATACCTTCGGCATACGTTACTTTTTCGAAGGTAAACGCACTGTCGAATTTGCCTGAATCGAAAATATAATCCGAATCATATTGGTAAAGCATCTCAACACTTTCTTTGATTATAGGATTAAAAAGTCCGGCCAGCTGTATCATGAGCCTGGGCAGCACGGTAACTTTAGGCTTCATATTGAGTTCTCTGGCAGCTAAATCAACAATTTGCTGCCCGGTAAGTGCGTTGGCATCGGTGGGCAGGTGCCATGTTTGGTTAAACGCCGAAAGTGTATTGCCAAGCAGGGCAGTTGCCTTACCGGCATCGGGGGTGTAGGTAAATGAATGTTTTAGTTTTTTACTGATCATAAGCTGGGCGCTCTTCCCCTTTTTCAGGTTTTCGAAAACCATCATATTCAGAAAACTGTTTGCCGTTGCCGGTCCGTAAAAATCGGCTGCACGGGCTATAAGAGCGGTCAGTTCTCCTTTTTTAATTTCGTCGAGGATCATGGTCGCTATTTCGGCCCTTACTTCGCCTTTACGGCTGCAGGGGTTAAATGGCGTTTCTTCAGTCATCGGACCAACAACTTTGCCATACATATACACATTATCGAAAAACACCAGCCTGGAGCCGTTTTCCTTACAGGCGTTTATCACATTACGCATCAGTTTCGGCCACTGCTCCCGCCATACTTTAATATCGTACTGAAGACCGGCAGTGAGATACACTACTTCGGAGCCTTTAACGGCACTCATCACCTGTTCAGCCGAAGTAAGATCGGCCTGAACCAGTTCTTCGATACCGGTTACTGCTTTGGGGTTGCGGCTTACCAGTCGTACGTTGCTGGTATATGCCGGTAATGCTTTGGCTATGTAATTGGCAATGATGCCTCCTGATCCTAAAATGGTTTGCATAGGTTGCTGTTTTTATCTGCAAAAATAATGGTCATCTATTCTTTTAAGTAGAGAAAACAGGTAGTGTATGGTTTTGTTCCTGCGAACAGCCTGAAATTATCGGTGAGGCAAACAAGAAAGTTTTATTTCGACCTTTTATTTCCATACACCTGCAATCCGTTCGCCACAAAACTTACAATCATTGCTGATAATATTATTCTGAATTACCCGGAATCCTTTTCGCTCCACAACGGTTTTTCCGCATTTCGGGCAGGTGGTGTTTTCGAGGTTCGATCCAGGCAGGTTGCCGACGTAAACGTATTTCATGCCGGCATTTAGCGCTGTATCGCGGGCTCTTTGCAAGGTAAGCAAAGGTGTAGCTGGCAACTGAGTTAATTTATATAAAGGTGAGAAACGACTGAAATGTAAAGGAGTGTCTTCCATATTGTTGGATATTAGCCATTTACACATATCGCGTATGTTTTTCATATTATCTGTCCACGAAGGGATTACCAGGTTGGTGATTTCGAGCCATACGCCTTCTTCTTTTAAAACCTGCAGCGTTCGCAGAACAGGAGCAAGCTTACCGGCATTTAGTTTCAGGTAAGTGTCTTCTGTAAATCCTTTCAGATCAATATTGGCGGCATCCAGGTACTTGCATAACATCCTGAGCGGCGGCTCATTAATATATCCATTTGATTTATAAATGTTTTTAATTCCATTTGCCCGGGCTAAGCGGGCAGTATCATAAACGTATTCGTAAAAAACAGTAGGTTCGGAATAGGTGTAAGCGATACTTTCGCAATTGTTTTTTTTGCAGGCCTCAATAACATCGGCAGGCATAAGGTCCATATTTTCAGTTTCTTTCGGACTTTTCTGCGAAATTTCCCAGTTCTGGCAATTCAGGCAGGCGAAATTGCATCCGGCTGTTGCAATAGAAAACGCGGCAGAGGAAGGCAGAAAATGAAAAAACGGCTTTTTCTCAATAGGATCAATATGCACAGCGCAGGGATTTCCATATGCAATGGAATACAATTTATCCTTCACATTTATCCGATTGCGGCATTTGCTGGTTTGCATGCGTTTGAGAATGCACTGATTAGGGCAGTTGGTGCATTCAACACCTCGCGGAGTAACCTTATAATGATAGGCTTCGCGGCTCCATTTCCAAAGTGTGCTTTCCATTGGAACAACAGGAAATTCGTTCAATCCGGCCATAAGTATTTGGTTCTTACAAATCAGGCAGGCTGCAGATGCTAAGCTTGTTGCTATGAATATGCGTCTGTTCATCACCGACAAGCAAATAAACTTATACAAAAATACGACATATGTTCCCTTTTGGTGTTTGTTATGTAAATAAAATCAGATTTAATCCTGCTTTTTTATCAGCAAAAGAATTACCCCGCACATACTTACACCCGCAACTATAAGCAGAGATGCTATAAATCCATAAGAAGGCACAATCCATGCATTTACCAATAGAGCTCCTGCAGCCGAACCAGCCAGATCAGCGGAATAGTTTGTAGCCGCAACTTTGTTGATATCCCCTGATTTAAGGATGGAAGCGATGTGAAACAGGGCACCGGTTACAGTTGCTATACCCACGATGAGTAAGCCATAAAGGATATGCATCAGCACTAATGAGCGTTGAAAATCACGGGAATAGTAAATGGTTGCCAGGCTTAGTCCTATTAGTAGTATCGAAATAAATTGCAGCTTTATAAGCTGATTAAAGAATGCACTTTTCGTAAAATGTTTTGCAAGAAAAACTCCGGTCGCAAGTCCTGCCATAAATAGGGTGAAGAAAATACCTGTCATCTGGTAAACATAACCGTACAATACCTGGAAAGTCAGTATCAGGATGATTTCCAATGAAAAAGAACTTAAACCGGCTGAAAACAATGCCACAGTAATTCCGCCTGAGCGAATACCAGCAAATAACAGCAACAGAATAACTGGTATAATTATAACGTAAATATCGGTATTCCCCGGATAGCTCAGCCAATAGCGCAATTGTCTGTAACAAGCAATTGGTTCAAAATCACGATTAATGGGGGCTTCGACCGAAATCCGTTTCATGATTTTATTCGACCGCTCTTTTAATGAAGCATCATCCAGGTAATACTCATTCACATATTCGGTTGATATTCCCCGGCTTTCACCAAGACTTGCGACAGTAACGGTTAATTGTCCATCCGAAGCCAGGAAATAGTTTTTCTCACCAGGAATAACCGATACATTTTTGAAAACAGCTTTTAAAGTCTGATACATTGTGGACTGTACTCGCAATGCATCGCTTCCCATATAATCCGTGGTTGGTTTAAGGCTAAAAGTTACTATCCCGTTTTTTATAAGCAATGTTTTAAGTGCATCGAAAAATTCAACAGTATAAAACCGGTTAATCTGGAGTGTTGATGGTTCGGGCAGATCCAGTATAATGGCATCAAAACTCAGCGAATCCATATTCCTGTTTACTAACATTGTCTCTAACAGGAACCGTTTCTTTTCATTTGACATTTTATTAACCATCAGTCGCGGATCACCAAAATGAATTTTGAACCGCTTATCTGCCGGCAATATGAGAAAGGATTTGCCAAAAGCTTGAATTGCAGGATTTATTTCGATACAATCAAGCCTTTTCAGGGGATACTTTAAGCATTCCTGAGCAACACCTGATATTCCTCCGCCTAAAAGCAGAACATTTCCATTTATGGGACGCTGAAGCAAAGCATAATGAACCGTTTCTTCATTTACAGTAATATTATTGGTGGTGAAAAGAAGAGAATTATTCTCAAAGAAATTCAGCTGGCCGGCGTTCTCAGTCACAACAAGTTTTCCATAAGGCGTGTCTTTAAATGCTACAATTTCCTGGTCCGGGAACAGGAATTGTAAAGCTGTTTTATCCAGGTTCGAAACTATCGTGGCGAACGCAATAATCACAGCCACAGCAAGGTATAGGTGTATTTTTTTTCGAACGCTGAAAATCTCTTTTCTATTGATAATGAATAGAATAACAGTGTTAACCAAAAGAATAATAGCAAGATTTTGAAAGGGCTCGAAAAGGAAAACCAGTATTAAACTGCACAAAATTCCTGCTGTAATGCATCCCAATGTTTCCCATCCGTAAGTGAGACTGATTGCATTTTTATTAAACACAAGCGACAAATAGTGGCTCACAGCACCGAACAGCCAGCCCGAAAGCAGGCAGAACGGCAATAGCAAAAAACCGGTTCCGATCAGGATCTGCCCTAAGCCTGGTATACCGCCTACCGGGAGTATACTATTTCGTAACCAGTTCAGCAGGAAAAGTGTTATAACCGGAATGATTGAAAGTATATATAATCCTGTCATCATCCCCTTCAATCCTGCCGGAACTTTAGTCTTACGATTTATGAGCGCGCCAAGACCGGTTAGTACCATCCAGTTTGCCAGCACAATGCCGATTACAAGTTCGTTTCCGTTAAAAACGGATAAAAACTCGCGGAGAAGAATCAGTTGGGTGGCCATGGCAGTAAAGCCCAGGCTGAACGGCAGGTGTTTTATATTAAATCCGGGTCTGTAAACAGGTGAGTTGGAAGATGTAATAAGAACTGAATTTTTAGATTCATGGCTGGCTGTATCTGTTTTGTTGAAAACAGACAGGTAATAATTTAAATGCCACGAAAAGTGAAAAACAGAGATCAGGAAAAGTGTAATTCCAAAATCGACATGCCAAACCAGGACGCTGTCGGTTATGGGAAGATCAATTTTGAAGTTTACAGTAATTGCCAGTAGTATTCCCAGGATGCCAGCTACCATAACGGCCAGGAGTAACAATGTATTCCAGAATTTTCGCAGCAAACTGTCGGAAATAACCCCTAACCTGACTAATACTAAGGATACGCCATATAACAGCAGGCACACGGCGCTGATAGTCGCGACGGAATAGGGCGTATCCGGCATTTTTACAAATCAAAACTGAGTAAAAATTATTCTTTTTCCCCAAACACAAACGCTTGGTAAACATATATTTCCGCATCCTTATCTTTCCATCCGTCCCATCCTATCCCGGCCTTATCCCGGGCGCAATGACCCAGGAATTCTTCGAGGTTCCAATGGGTTTCGGAAGCAACCTGTGGTAAAAACGTTCCGCTTCGGCTGCCTTTTTTTATATAGATGCCATCAATGCCCAGCCGGATAGTATTCACATTGCTGATTTTTTGCATTGGCGAAAGAACCGAAATCTCAATATCGATTTTTTCTAATTCTGAAAGACTAACTGCATCGAAACGATAATCCTGGGTAGCTGATGCTATCGCCATTTGCTGAACAATTTTGTAGAGCGGTTTATCGGCTTCAAAATGACCAATACATCCGCGGAGATCGCCGTTTTTTTTCAGGGTAACAAAAGCCCCGGCTTTGTTTTTTAAAGTAGTGGGCAAGGTATCTGTTTCAATTTCGGGAATTTGGTGTTTCTCCAGGTAAACATGGATGGTGTTACGCGCCAGCCCGAGCAATTGTTGTTTTTCTGCTTTGGTGTAAGGCGTGGTCGGGATGTTTTGCTGCATCAGGCTCAGCGCATAATATCCAACCACGCGGTCCTTTTCGCCATATTGCGAATCGCCTGAATTTTTATAAAGAACCTTTTTGTAAGCAATTCCTGGCATTTCCTCCGTAAGATACATCAGTGTAATTACAGAGGGCCACGAACAGCAACCTGTAGCCAGGTTTTCAACTTGCTTCCTTGTGCAGTTTTCAACAGCATTTAAAAATTTATCCGGATTGTTGGTTACGATAGCATCCGCAACCTGGTGATCGGTAACAAAGGCATCCTTATATGCCGGGTAATGTGAAAAATCGGTACTGATAACAAAAAGATTTTCAGGCGAAAAATAAGGTTTCAGCGCCTTTGCTATCTCCTTGCAAATTAAAGGGTTCTGGGTGCCTAAAAGTATGGGAACAATTTTAAAGTCTTTTTTTAAACAGTATTGCAGAAAAGGGATCTGAACTTCTATACTATGTTCAGCCTTGTGGTATTGAGGATCGAAAGATAAAACCTTGTTTTCAGTTACAAGTTTCTGTGCGGTTTCGAAATCGGTATTTACCATCCCGAGCGGTGTGGTATAATTACCGATACTGTAAACGGATGCTCCGGCAAACGCGTTGCGATGGCTGCTTCCCAGTACGAAAATGGTTTTATACTCCTTTTCGAAATCGAGCTGGCTAAAGGCTGCCGCCGCTACTTCGCCCGAAAATACATAACCGGCATGGGGAGAAATAATTGCCATTACTTCACTGTCAGAAGTATTAGCAGGCGCCTTGGCAAAGCACAATTTTAACATTTGCTTAATCTCAGCAGGGGCGGAAGGATAAAAACTACCAGCCACTGCAGGCTTACGGTTTTGCAAAGTATCCGGGGTTTTCATGGTTAGTGGCGGATTGGTATTCGATTGACAATTACTGAAAAAATATAATGCCAGCAGAAGTGCCAGGAGAATGATGTTTGTATGAATGCTTTGGAATCTCACATTCAGAAGAGTTATTCAGCACTATAAAAGTACAAAATTTCAGTAAAAAAAGCAAGGCTACAGCTTGCTTCAAAAATCTTAAATCCGGTCTGATCTTCAAAAAAATAGTACTTTTGCAGCCTAAATCTTTACAAAACATTGAAAATAGCAGCACTTGTTTCAGGGGGCGTTGATAGTTCGGTAATGTTGCACCTGCTGAAGGAGCAGGGATACGAACCGGTAATCTTTTATATCCGTATCGGGATGAAAGATGAGGAGGGTTTCCTGGATTGTTCTTCGGAAGAAGATATAGAATTAACCACCTGGTTGGCAAAATATTACGGGTTGAAAATGGAAGTTGTTCCCCTGCACAAGGAATACTGGGATAACGTGATGGCCTATGCCCTGGATGCGGTTCGCAAAGGACTTACACCCAATCCCGATGTAATGTGTAACCGGCTTATCAAGTTTGGCGAATTCGAAAAACACTGGGGCAAGGATTTTGATAAAATTTCAACAGGACATTATGCCAATACGCTGGTACAGGATGGCAAAACCTGGCTAGCTACCGCTAAAGATCCAATTAAGGATCAGACTGATTTCCTGGCGCAGATTACCTACGAACAGGTAAGCAAACTGATGTTTCCGGTAGGTAATTTTATGAAAAGCGAAGTGAGGGCCATCGCGCATAAACAGAATATGCCCAGCGCCCATCGCCGCGACAGCCAGGGAATTTGTTTCCTGGGCAAGGTGAATTATGTTGATTTCCTGCGAAAATATATTGGCGAAAAAGAGGGTAAAATCGTGGAGCTCGAAACCGGTAAAATCCTTGGAAAGCACAAAGGATATTGGTTTCATACTATCGGGCAGCGCAAAGGGCTAAACCTGGGTGGAGGCCCGTGGTTTGTGGTGAAAAAGGATTCGGTCGAGAATACCATTTTTGTTTCCAATGGCTACGATCCGGTGTCGCAGTACCAGGATATTGTACGCCTCGAAGACTTTCATTTTATCAGTGGCAATCCCTGGCCACAGGATGCCGTTGAACATGAGGTTACCTTTAAAATTCGCCATACACCTGATTTTACCAGGGGAATACTGAAAAAAGAAGGTGGAAGTTATGTAATTCAATCTTCGGTACCTGTTTCAGGAGTAGCAGCCGGGCAATTCGGCGTAGTGTACGATGTGGATTCGAAGATCTGCTATGGGAGCGGGGTGATTGAGTAGAAAATGTATGCCTTGAATCTCCGGGCAGAGTTAGGTTTGAAGGGTTTGAGGGGTTTGAAGAGTTTGTAATGTTTGAAGAGTTTCAGTTTTTGAGTGTTCCTTCAAATGCTGAACCATACACCATCAACTATAATCACAAAATATCTATGAAGAATTCCCAAAGGCTGCGCAACATTTTTCTCTTATTTGCCATATCCATATTTTCAATGTCCTGCCACAAAGGCGGAACTATTTCAGAGGTATACATAAAAATGAAGAATGCCACCTGGGATCGCTTCGATCAGAAATATGTAGAAATTCCGATCGAAAAAACAACCAAAAACCTGGATATTACCCTGGTGGTGCGTAATACAGCCAAATTTGCTTACGACGATCTGCCCCTGTACATCATCCTTACCACACCCGATGGTGAAGAACGGGTGCATGAAATGAGCCTGCGGCTGCGGCAGGATGGCAAAATGAAGGGCGAACCAAAAGGCAATATTTTTGAAACCAGGACTCTTTTATTTGATGACTTAACGCTTAGCGGGAAAGGGAGTTGCAAAATCAGTATCGAAAGTTTGATTCCCAAAATTCAGACCGAAGGGATTGATGAAATCGGGATTGTGTTGACTGATTCGAAATAGGCAGGCTTGGGAAACATGTCAGTCTTCGAACAGTTTTGATGAAATATTCCGAAAGTTGACTATTTCGGGTCCATTTTGTTTAAGTTCCATTTCGCCGTCGTAAACTAAATAGCTGTTTGGAATTCTGTCGTGATACATGTTGGAGAAATGACGTAATCCCTTTATAAAATCAGGATGATATGTTTGTGAAGATTTAATTTCGATTGGGATTAATTCATTTGCCTTCTGGTAAACCAGGTCAATCTCTGAATGATGACTGTCGCGATAAAAATACATATTGTGGTCAAATCCTTCGTTAAACCTGCGTTTCACGGCATCCATAATGACCATATTTTCAAAAAGGGCACCATATAGCGGATCACGACTGAGCTGAATTGTGTTTTCGATACCAAGCAGGTAACATGCAAGTCCGGTATCATAAAAGTATAGTTTAGGCGATTTGATAAGCCTTTTATTGTTATTGGCGTAATAAGGCTGCAGCAGCATCACTACGAATGAAGCTTCAAGGATAGAGATCCAGGATGTGATGGTAGTCACAGAAACGCCTGTTTCACTTGCAATAGCTGATGCATTGAAGAGATTACCGGTGCGGCCGGCACATATTCTGATAAATTTCTGAAAAAGACTGAGGTCTTTAATTTGTATCAATTGTCGAAGGTCTCTGGCGAGATATGTTTCGTAGTAATTGCGATAAGTTATTGTTGGATTCGATTTGTAGCTATATATCGCAGGATAGAATCCATTGAAAATGAGTTCACTGGTTGGTATTTCATTTGTTTCACTTAGTTCTTTCAGACATAGAGGCAACAGTTTTAATATTGCTGCCCGACCAGCCAGGGATTGTGTAACTTTATTCATCAGCATAAACTGGTTACTTCCGGTCAGTATAAATAGTGCCTTTCCCCTTTTTTCATCAATAATCTGTTGAAGGTAGGAAAGTAAATCAGGTACATGCTGAACTTCATCCAGGATAGCACCTTCCGGTACGTTTTTTAAAAAAGCACGGGGATCGTTGAGCGCCATCATTCGTATATCCGGATTCTCAAAGCTATAGTAAGGCAGATTCGGGTATTTATTCCTCGCAAGCGTGGTTTTGCCCGATTGCCTTGGCCCCGTGATTACAATTACAGGAAAATGGGTTTCGAGATTATCTAATGCAGCTTCCATCTGCCGGTGAATGTAGTCCATATTGTGTAAAATTAAAGTTGTACTACAAAAATACACAAAAATATTGAGCTTTGTTATAGCTTTAAAAACGATCAATTTTGAACTGAATATTTCGAACCGCTTGTAAATTATTTAGGAAAAGGAAGCTGCAAAATAAGTATCGAAAGCCTTATTCCCAAAATACAGACCGAAGGTATTGATGAGATCGGGATTGTAGTGAGCAGGTCGAAGTAAAGTTTCAGGCCTTGGTAGCTGGCATTAACAAGTATTAACTTTTTCATAGCCTGGTTAACAGCTATTTTTGTAGCTTATTTCGTTTCGTATGCCTAAGGCGCTTGTACTGATCCTTATTTCCTGGTTGTTTGTCCCCGGTCTGTTTGCACAGGATCATCCGGCTGTTAAAGAAATTTATGTTGAGGGTTTTATCACCAATCCTGAGGGCAGGTACATCGAAAACGTACATATTGTAAATCTGAAGTCCAATACCGGTACCAACAGCAACCGTGAGGGCCAGTTTCGAATCGAATCTTTTCCGGGCGACAGCCTAAGGTTGACAGGCATCGGATACAACCCGCTCGTTTATCGCATACCTGCTGTAAGGCCATCGCCTGTGCTGCCGCTGCATATTGTAATGGAAAGTGATACCATACTGATAACCGGTGCATTTATTTACCCCTGGCCCGCAGATGCCGAAGCGCTGAAACAGGCTGTGCTGGCTATGGACGATCAGACGCCCAAAGTTCCGGATCTGAAATTGAATGACAAGCGTTTTTATTCATCAGCATTGCCCGGCGGAACACCACCATCAACCATACCGGGGATGGCTAACCCGGGGCTTACCTATACCATTCCGGGACCTATTACTGCTTTGTATGAAGCCTTTTCGAAAACCGCTAAAAGCCAGCGTAAATTCGAGATGCTGGTAAAAGATGATCAGAAACGCGAGGTAGCTGCCCGAAGGTATAACGCTGAGGTGGTGAAACAGATCACTCACTTTACTTCTGATAAAGAAATCCAGGATTTTATGCTCTTTTGCAACCTCTCCATCGATTTTATTATCCGCTCATCGGAATACGACCTGTACCTGGCTATACACAACTGCCTGCTCGCTTACAACGAATCGAACAAGGAAGAACCTGCCCGGTAGTTTAAAAGTTCTTTTGCAGGAATTAGCGGGAGCGGTTGTGCCTAGTGCTTTGTGCACTTTGCTTAGGAAATGAACTACTTCTGTTTTATTTAAAATAATACTAACCTGCCTGCGCTTTTCGCTCAAAAGTCCAGGTTTTGATTGATATAGGGTTTATCACCTCTCTCTCCCTTTCACCTCTATCCGTTTCTCTCCTTCGCCCTTCTCACTCTCTCGCCCATCAGAAAATTAAAAATCCCGATATTAAACACGCCCTAAAAACCAGTCAGCATTTCGCCGGCTGTTATCTTATCGTTGCCCAGCTGCTGCTGCAGTTCGCCCAGGCTGTTAAACCGCTTTTCGTTGCGGATACGTTCAATTAGAGTAAGCGTAATTTCCTGGCCATAAATATCTTGCCCGAAATCAAAAATATTAACTTCAATAGTCAGGTGGTCGGCATCAATGGTGGGCCGGTAGCCGATATTGGTCATCCCTTTATAAATTTGCCCGTTAATTTTCACCAGCGAGGCATAAACTCCCTGGCCCGGAATCAGTTTGTGCACGCTGTTGGGCTTCAGGTTAGCCGTTGGGAAGCCTATATTCCGCCCGATTTTATTCCCGGCTACCACTTCACCGGTAATTGAATAGGCATATCCAAGTAATCGGGCAGCCAGGCTTACATCGCCATCGAGCAGTGCGCGTCGTACCGACGACGAACTGACAGAATTGCTGCCTGCTGTTACCATGGGTAGTTCGTCAACCGTAAAGTTGTACTGCTTTCCCATCTGCAACAGCAAGCCATAATCACCTTGCCGGTTTTGTCCGAAAAAATGATCGTACCCGGTAATAACGTGGCTTACATGCAGGCTTTCGACGAGCACGTTCTTTATGAAATCGTGGGGTGTGAGTTTTGCAAATTCACGGTCGAAGGGGATTACCAACACAGCATTCACGCCGGTCAGCTCGAAGCGTTCCAGTTTTTCGTCCAGGGTTTGAAGCAGTTTTACTTCGGCGTGGTGCGGAAGTACCAGGCGTGGATGTGGCTCGAAGGTGATTACTACCGATTCGCAGTTTTTCGCCAGTGCAATATCCGACAGCCTGCGGATGATTTCCATATGCCCCAGGTGCACGCCATCAAATACGCCAACCGTTGCCACGGGATGGCAATGGGAGTTAAATTCGGAAACCTGGCGGTATACTCGCATGGGCAGGAGAAGTCAGTTTAGCGCGATTTCAGGGAAATCAAATTTTAAAACAGTGGAATGATAAAGATTCCGGGAGACATGGCACCTGGCACCTGTTATCCAACCAGTTCCTGTTGCAAGAGGTATGCCGCTATCTGAACCGCGTTGGTAGCGGCACCTTTGCGCAGGTTGTCGGCAACAATCCACAGGTTGAGGCTGTTAGGCTGCGATTCGTCGCGGCGGATACGGCCCACGAAAACTTCGTCGCGTCCTTCAGCATATTTGGGCATAGGGTAAATGGATTTCTCAGGATCATCCTGCACTACAACGCCTTTGGTTGAAGCCAGTATTTTGTATATCATCGCAAGATCATAATCCTTTTCAAATTCAATATTAACAGCTTCCGAATGCCCGCCGGTTACCGGAACGCGAACTACGGTTGAGGTAACTCTTATCGAGTTATCGCCCAATATCTTCCGGGTTTCGTTCAGCAATTTTGTTTCCTCGGTGGTTGATCCGTTGCTTTCGAAAGTGCCCCCATGCGGGAAAAGGTTCATATCGATGGGATGAGGGTAAACCATGCTGGTGCGGTTGCCGGCACGTTCGCTGCGCAGCTGCTCCATGGCTTTCTGGCCGGTACCCGATACCGACTGATAGGTGGAAACCACCAGCCTTTTGATTTTAAAATGTTTATGCAGCTGCGACAAAGCAAGTACCAATTGTATGGTGCTGCAATTGGGATTGGCAATAATTTTTGTATTCCTGTTCAGCAACGAGGCGTTTATTTCGGGCACCACCAATGGAATATCGTTGTTCATGCGCCAAGCCGAGCTGTTATCAATTACAAAAGTTCCGGCAGCGGCAAACTGAGGTGCAAATTCTTTTGAAACAGATGCCCCGGCCGAGAAGATGGCAATCTCCGGTTTCATGGCAATGGCATCGGTTATGCTCACGATTTTACGCGGCATATTATTGAAAAACAAATCTTTACCAATTGATTTTTCGGATGCTACGGGGATAATTTCCGAGATTTTATCGAATGGGATGTACCGGGCTTCTTCCAGTACTTTTAACATTACACTTCCTACAAGGCCTGTGGCACCTACAACTGCAATTTTCATATACCTGTGTGTGTTTTAAATGAACCCGAAATTCTCACGGCAGTTTCAATGTTATGAAGCGCCTATTTGGCTTCATTTCATCGTTTTATTATCTTTACCAAAATTTATTTCAGGACTGCAAAAATACTACATTTACAGCAATTGAATGTCAATAACAAGTATTATGCGAAAAATTCTGCTTTTTATCTCCCTGTTTTTATTGCATAGCCTGGGCATGGCTCAACTTACGGAAACATTCAGCGATGGCGATTTTACCTCGAATCCAACCTGGA
This sequence comes from uncultured Bacteroidales bacterium, assembly GCA_937965665.1. Classification (GTDB taxonomy): domain Bacteria; phylum Bacteroidota; class Bacteroidia; order Bacteroidales; family UBA4417; genus UBA4417. The sequence continues at coordinate 5,175 of CALCJE010000120.1, read as the reverse complement.
CAGGCGATGCAACTTTATTTAAAGTAAATACGGCGTTTCAGTTGCAGCTCAACGGAACTGCCGATGCAACCGCAGCACTGGCAGTGCCTGTTACCGCTTTGCCCGAGATGGAATGGAGCTGTTATGTGAAGTTGTCCTTTTCACCTTCCGATAATAATATGACCCGCATATACCTGCTCTCGGACCAACAGGATTTAAAAGGATCGCTCAATGGTTATTTTATCAAAATAGGTGAGAACCTCAGTAACGATGCCATTGAACTGGTTAAACAAACCGGTACCGGTACCAGCGTTATTTGCCGTGGGGTTGAAGGACTGGTTGCCTCTTCGTTTGCAATCCGTATAAAAGTAGTGCGAACTTCCGGTGGTAACTGGAGTATTTATGCAGATCAAACAGGAGGTTATAATTATGTTTTCCAGGGCTCCGGGACTGATAATACTTATACAACAGGTAGTTTTGCCGGTGTTTACTGTAAATATACCAGCAGTAATGCCACCAAGTTTTACTTCGACGATTTTTTCTATGGCCCTTATGTGGCCGATGTTACGCCCCCTGAAGTGCTTTTGGTGGCAGCCACGGGCAGTAACCAGCTTGCTGTTACTTTCAGTGAGGCGGTAAATTCGGGTACGGCCTCAATGTTGGCAAACTATTCTGTTGAGCCGGGTGCCATGGTAGCGGCCACAGCTTTTCCCGATGCATTCAATCCTGCCATGGTACACCTGTCATTTAACAAGGATTTTATATCCGACCAGGCCTATACGCTCAACGTGGCTAATGTTACCGACCTTTCGGGGAATAAAATGGCAGCTGCACAAATGCCTTTCAGCAGGCATCAGGCCAAATCATTTGATGTGCTGGTAAATGAAATTATGGCCGACCCCACACCGGCGGTAAACCTTCCCGAGGCTGAATATGTTGAACTGTACAACCGAAGTGCTTTTGCACTCGATCTGAAAGGCTGGACCTTGGCGCTGGGTACCAGCAAAAAAGTATTCCCCCAGTATATTCTGCCAGCCGGCGGTTACCTGATTATGTGCAGCACGGCATCAAAATCACTTTTTGAACCTTATGGCCAGGTGGTTGATTTTAGCAGCTTTTCGGTTACCAACGGCAGTGGAATCATCACACTGAAAGATAATTTTGGAGGTGTAATTCACAATGTTGCATACAGCGACAGTTGGTTTAACGGGAGTTTTAAAAAAGATGGCGGCTGGTCGCTCGAGCAGATCGATCCTTTAAATCCCTGTGGTGAAGCCTCCAACTGGCTTGCCAGCGAAAATAATGACGGAGGCACCCCGGGGAAAGTCAATTCGGTGAATAGCACAAATCCCGACCATGTTTTGCCTGCACTCAGCAGTGTGGAAGTAGTTGATAAAACCCACCTCAAAGCCTGGTTTACCGAATCGTGCGACAGCATTAACCTGGTAAATACTGCTAATTACACCATCGATAATGGTATTGGTTACCCTGTGAGTGCCATTGCACAGGGGCCCGATTTTAAAATGGTGAACCTGGTGCTGCCTTCAACACTGGCAATCAATACCCTGTATACATTAAGTTGCACCGGCAACATTACCGATTGTGCCGGTAACACCCTTTTAACCGGTACTTCGGCACAGTTCACAATTTATGTGGATGTCGCACCCCCGGTTGTTACGTCAGTAAATGTTGAAAACGCGACAAAGCTTACCGTTGTTTTTAACGAAGCCGTTGATGCGGTTACCGCTGCCCAGGTGGCTAATTACACTGTGAGCCCGGGTTCATATTCCCCGGTTTCAGCTGCCCGCGACCAGGCTGATGCCACCCTGGTTCACCTGGTTTTCAGCCAGCCTTTTGTAACGGACCAGGTAAATACGCTCCGCATATCGAACGTGGCTGATATTTCGGGAAATGTGATGACTGTTGTCGATGTTCCCTTCAGCTGGCACCAGGCACGAAGTTACGATATCCTGGTAAACGAAATTATGGCTGATCCTACACCACCGGTTAACCTTCCTGAAGTTGAGTATGTTGAACTTTATAACCGGAGTGAATACCCGGTGTACCTGCAGGGCTGGACATTGCTGCTCGGAACCACAGCCAAATCCCTGCCAAATTATACTTTGCCTGCTGGCGGATATGTGATACTTTGCGACGACGGAGCTAAAGCCCTGCTTCAACCGTATGGAGCAGTAATTGACTTCAGCAGCTTTTCAGTAGCCAACGGCAGTGGCAGCATTACCCTGAAGGACAATGCAGGTAAAGTGATACATGCGGTTTGGTATACCGACGACTGGTTCCAGGGCAGTTATAAAAAAGACGGTGGCTGGTCGCTCGAGCTGGTCGACCCCATGAACCCCTGCGGAGAAGCCTCTAACTGGAAAGTCTGTGCCAACGAAGTAGGAGGTACACCCGGAACTGTTAATTCGGTAAAAGCACCAAACCCTGATGTTTATGCACCCTCAGTAAGCCGGGTGGGTGTTAAAGATGCAAGTCATATCACTGTTTGGTTCAGCGAAACCTGCGATAGCGCAAACCTTCAGAATGCCGCCAGCTACAATATCGACAACGGTATCGGGAATCCATCAGCTGTTATTACCCACAGCCCCGATTTCAGTTATGCCGATCTTACCCTTGCTACACCCTTACTTACCGGCGTGGTTTACACCATTACCTGCACCAACAATATTACCGATTGTGCCGGAAATCCGCTGCTGGCAAACAGTACAGCGCGTTTTGCCATCCCGCTGGCTGCTGCTGCAGGTGATATTGTGATTAACGAAATGCTCTATGATCCACCAACCGGATGTGTCGATTTTGTGGAGATATTTAACCGCTCTTCCAAAGTGCTTGATCTGAAAGACCTGGTGCTGGCCAATTATGATACAGTGAACAAGATCATCAGCGATTATAACGAAATCAGCAAACAGCCGTTCCTGATACTACCGGGAGAGTATTTCGTTTTATCCACTGACAGTACTTCTATCAAGAAAACCTATAAAACCACCAATCCGAAAGCATTTGTAAATATGGCCGGTTTCCCCACCATGAACAACGAAGACGGGGTGGTGACTATTGCTGCCAAAAGCGGGTTGCTTATTGATGTGGCTGCCTACAATTCGGGCATGCAATACCCATTGCTTACCAGTGTCGACGGGGTGTCGCTGGAGCGGATCAGTCCCGAAAGACCATCGCTCGATATTACCAACTGGCATTCAGCTGCCGAAGCCGTAGGGTATGCCACCCCGGGGTACAAAAACTCGCAGTTTGGCATTGTGGTTACTGACGAGAACGAGATTACCCTTTCGCCTGATATTTTTTCGCCGGATAACGACGGTTATAACGACAATCTTACCATTGCATATTCATTTGGTTCACCCGGGAATAATGCTACCATTACAATCTATGATGCCAGCGGGCGGCTGGTCCGTAACCTGGTGAACCACGAATTATGCGGCACCAGCGGGGCTTTTAGCTGGGATGGTATCAACAACGACCGGCAGAAAGCTTTGATTGGACGGTATATCGTGTTTGTTGAGATTTTTGATATGAACGGGAATATTAAAAAATATAAAAAATCGGCGGTGCTGGGAGGGAGGCTATAGGTATCAGCAGTGATATTTCATTTATATTAAGCATGACGGGTATTTTTTATTTAGATGAAGCGATAAAAAGTAATATTTTAAGGTTTATCAGGTGTCGATTTAATTTACATTTGGGAAGTTTTTAGTCTCACATATCACATCAAGCTTAGAAAAATATTATCAAATAGTCGCTCATATTCAAATTTAAATAAAAAATCAAATGAGAAAGCTAATTATAGTTCTGACTTTAATATACCTGGGAAATTTCAACCTGTCAGCAAATAACACGTTTAAAGACGGATTCATTATTAACCTGTACGGAGATACAATAAAAGGTTATCTTCTTGAACAGAGTAGTATCAATGCCTCAAAAAAATGTGTATTTAAAACAGGTTCAGATAAGGAAAAAGTAGTTTATTCGCCCAATGATATATTAGGGTATAGGTTTATTAACGGGAAGTATTATATTTCCAAATCAATAAACAGTAGCCAGGATAGAGATAAAGAAAATGTCTTTATGGAGTTTTTCATCAAAGGTATCGCATGCATTTATTATTATGTAAATAACAAGGGCGAACATTATTATATCGAAAAAGCGCCTTATGGTTTAGTTGAGCTGTCAGATTTGGATCTTACGAAAGAAAATGAAACCAAAGGCCAACTGATATTTAAAGGCAAGCTCAAATTAATTATGGCTGATTGCCCTGAAATTGAAAATGAAATAAATAATACACAGCTTAATTATTCATCTTTAGTGAAGCTTTCAAAGGATTACCACCAAAGAGTGTGTACGACTGAGAGCTGCATAATATATGAAAGAGAGCCGACTCCTGTTAAAGTCAATATTGGGATAGTATTTGGATTATCCTGTAATAAATATAAATTTGGTTCTGAATTACATAGTGATTACAGACCAGGTTACCAGGCAGGGGTATCCGTGGGATTTAAAAATGTGTTCTTGTCAAATGACAAAATAGGCTTGAGCGCGGACTTATTGGTTGAGATAAATTCTAATTATACAATGAAACCATTGGATAATAACAGATATGTGCAAGTGAATTACAGAGGCGTGGAATATGTTGTGAACAGGCACCCAAACCATTATTACGTTCAGGAGCTACCCGTTAACATCGAATTAATCGGGTTGAAATTACCTCTGATGGTAAATTACAACTTTGCTTATCGCAAAATTTCCTTAATTCCGGCAATCGGGATAACGAATAAACTTGTTTTATCCAGCAACAAAGAGTTTAAAATCGCAAATTTTGAAAACCAATACGGACGAACGATACAGCCATATTTAGTTGGTTTTATCGGGAAAGTCGGTATCAAAAAAACAATCAGGAATGCCAAAGGGCTGAGCTTTAGTTTTGTATATGAATATCTGGCCGACCCATTTGCAGTTAATTCTCTCTTACGATTAAGGGAAAACGAATTTTCATTCCAGGCAGGGTTTAAGTTCTGATTTCTTCAGTAAAGAAATCCGTTAAATGTTTTTTCAGTTGTCCGATGGCAATAACTAAATGATTCAAAAAGTACCTATTTCACCGTCCCATACACCGTCAGGTATTTCAACCCGTTTTTAAATTCCTCAATTCCAATTGTTTTCGGG
>CALCJE010000119.1 GCA_937965665.1 uncultured Bacteroidales bacterium | reverse complement strand
AAATCTGCTTAAAAATATCGTCAATCGGTCCTGCCGCATTTGAGCGTACCCTGTCGTTATATTTATTGCCGGGCTGAATGTGTAAGTTTATAGTCGCCACGCCGGCTCCATCCTGACCGCGGTTATGCTGTTTCTCCATCAACAGGTGTAATTTGTTGATTCCATACATGGTGGTACCATACCGGGTATAATAATACTCGAGTGGCTTTAACAGCCTGATAAATGCGATGCCACACTCATGTTTTATTTGTTCGCTCATACGATCAGCGTTGGAGTTTGGGGTTTAATTTTTATTTGCGGAACTGATAAATAGAAAAGCACAACCGCAGGAAAAATTTGTGGTTTTCTTCCTGCCGTTGTTCGTTTGCTTTTCATTGAGATTCGGAGTTTTCGAAATTAATTCTTAATCAGTTTTTTACTGCCAACAAATCCCTTGTTGGTATAAAACAGTAAAAGGTAGGTTCCTTTGGGTAATGTATTTACATCCAGGTTAATGACGTGTCCCCCTTGGGTTTCCCTGTTTATCAGCTGGCTTCCTGCCAGGTTAACCAGGTTTATATGTTTAATTTCTTCAGGCACACCTACCAGCGTGTAACTCTGTGCCGGGTTAGGGTACACTTTAACATTATCCATGATTTGATGTTCGGGAATGCCCTGCGAATTGGCATCAAGATCATTGTAATAACATATATAAGTGTACTTTCCAGGTTCTACAATCCAAATGCGATTCGGGCCACCGTAAGGGAATTCGGCGGCAGTGTCACTCCATGAACTGTTGATCCGGAATTTAAACTCAAGGGTGTCGCCATCGAGGAATCCGGGAATTGTAGTTGAGTACAGGCTTGAATCTGTTCCGGGAACTATGGATAAAATATTTTTTGTTCCGTCGAAATTATTGAAAGTGCCTGCTACATCTACCGTATCAGTGCGGGGATTGAACAATGTATCAGCTTTATACCGGGTCATATCCACCTTAAAGGTAAGGCTTACAAAATGGCTCGAATCCTCGGTAACAAGCAGGTCGTCGATAGCTATTTTATCGCCGCCCGAGGCTGTATTCAACCTGAAAGCAATATATACTTTCCTGTTGGTGTATCCCGCCTTGGCAAGGTCTAAAGTACTGGTTTCGAATGCAGTGGAGTTGCTTGTGGAATAGGATCCGGCAGGGCCGTTAAAAACACATCCGGCCACCGATTGCTCGGTGGTTGAAACATAAACCTGGTAGGTATCAGTTTTGCCATCGGTTAATCCCAGGCTTTTCCACGATAGTTTCGAAGCTTTACCGAGGCGGATGCCAGGTGTTATAAACCAATCGTTTGCAGCAGCTGCGGGATCGTAATTTGAGGTAGCAATAGCGGCATGATTCCCGGTTGCCCCGGCAGTGCTTACATACCAGGCAACACTTTTCAGGGTGTCGGTTTCGGTACCTGCAGGGTCGGCTTTGTCGAGGTTTGCAAGCACATAATTCTGAAAAAGACTGGCTGTATCTTCGAACGTCTGTGAATAAACTACCTGCTGTGCCCGGGCAGCGGTCATCGAAACGAGAATGAGTAGCAGTATTACTGTAATTTTTTGCATCATACCAATAAAATTGAAACCTTATGTTTCTTTGTTCTATCGTATTAAATATTTGATTAGTAGCTTAATACGATCTTTTACAAACAAGCAGTCCGAATTAGAAGGCGCAAATTTACAAATTCCGGAGCAATAATTAAGGTCTGAACAAATATAGGTTTGGGTAGTTATGTAATCTTTGCAATTTTTAACGTTAATTTGTTCTCTGTAAATAAAGTCAATCGTTCTATTTATGCGTTCAGTTCAGTTCCTGGTGTTTTTCAGTATCGTTATCCTAATCTACGGACTTGTAAATTTTTACATTTATCGGCATGGAATGATGGCGCTGCCTCAGGGTATGACATTCCGAAGGTGGTACCCATGGATTTTCCTGTTTCTCTCGGCCTCGTATATTATCGGGCGGGTGTTGGAAAGGGTTTGGATTTCGCCGGTAAGCACCTTTTTTACATTTGTTGGTTCGTTCTGGCTCGCCTTGATGGTATATTTCCTGATGGCAGTGCTGGTAATTGACCTGGTGCGGCTCATTTTATTTATACTTCCCGGTAAGCCTCATTTCGCTGCCGCGAATTATACCGAGATAAAGAAATATTTATTTTTCGGTATTACCGCGCTTGTTTCGTTGGTAGTGCTGGCAGGGCACATCAATGCCATAACGCCCAGGGTTACCAGGCTCGATCTGAAAATTGCCAAGAAGGCAGGAAGTATGAAAACCCTTCATATTGCCGCTGCTTCGGATATACATATGGGAACACTGGTCGGACCACGGCGTACGGCGCAACTGGTCAGAATGCTGAATGAACGTAAAGCCGATATAATTCTGCTGGCAGGCGATATTGTTGACGAGGACCTGGCACCTGTAATCCGTTACGACCTGGGCCGTTCGTTGTTAAAATTAAAAGCGCCATTGGGCGTGTATGCCATTACCGGCAACCACGAGTATATTGGTGGCGCCGAGGCAGCTGTAAAATATCTGGGTGAACATGGCGTGAAGATGCTCCGCGACACCGCGGTGCTGGTAAACGAAAGCTTTTACCTGGCAGGCCGAAACGACCGCGACTCAAGGCGATTCAGCGCAAAAGAAAGGAAAGACCTGAAAAGGATACTTCAGGATGTTAATTTTAACCTTCCTGTGCTTTTGATGGATCACCAGCCATTTAACCTGCAGCAGGTGGCTGATGCCGGTGTCGATTTCCAGTTGTCGGGGCATACGCACCACGGGCAGCTTTGGCCTTTCAATTATATCACCAAAGCAATTTATGAAGTAAGCTGGGGATACAAGCAAAAAAACGATACACATTTTTATGTTTCAAGTGGCTATGGTGGCTGGGGCCCTCCGGTTCGTTCGGGCAACAGGCCCGAAATCCTCGACATCTATATCACTTTTGATTAAATATTTATGCAGCTAGAGTCGGCGCGTGTATCATCACCGGTTGGAATCCTTGAAATTACAGGCAGCACACAAGGCATCCGCTCCATTATGTTTATTAACGAACATTCAGAACCTACAAGCATACCTGAAATTCTGGAGGATTGTGTTAAGCAGTTGAGTGAATATTTTGCCGGCACCCGGCGTAAATTCGACCTGCAGCTCGACCCGGTGGGCACGGATTTTCAGCTCAGGGTATGGCAGCAACTTCAAACGATTCCTTTTGGTAAAACCATCAGTTACCTGGATCTGGCAAGGCTTACCGGAAGTGAGTTCAATACGCGGGCCGTTGGAAATGCAAACGGGAAAAATAAAATCAACATAGTAGTTCCTTGTCACAGGGTGATTGGCAGCAGCGGTAAGCTGACCGGTTATGGCGGCGGCTTGTGGCGAAAAGAAATACTGCTAAAACATGAGATGGGTCATGCCATGCCCGGATTATTCTCGGAACAGGGATAATTCATTCTTTTGATACTGAAAATAAAAGGCCGGCAGGTAATCCTGCCGGCCTTTTATTTTCATCAACTTCACCAGGAAAATAATTAAGATTTCGAAACCTGTTCAAACTGCTTTATCGCCAAAGCAGATGCCCATTTTCCGCGATTTTTTGATAATGGGATGTTCTGCAGGCACAAGTTTGAGTTTACCCCCGACTTGTTCGAGCGGGATGGAAGTAATGGTTTCACCTTCTTTGCAAACCATTCGCCCGAATTTGCCTTCGGCAATCAGTTCGACGGCATGCGCGCCGAAACGCGTAGCCAGTATCCGATCCATGGCTGTTGGCGAGCCTCCCCGCTGCACATAACCGAGTATGGTTTCACGGGTTTCGAGCCCGGTCTTCTCCCTGATTGATTGCGATACAAAGTCGGCAGCCGATACGCCTTTCGGGGTTTCAATACCTTCGGCTACCACTACAATGGAATATGGTTTTTTGTTTTTAGCCCTTTTTACCAGGTATTTGGCTACAATATCCATATCGTATGGAATTTCAGGAATCAGTATCACATCTCCGCCTCCTGCAATTCCTGAGTAAAGCGAAATCCAGCCTGCATGATGCCCCATTAACTCGATTACCATGATGCGCTTGTGCGAGTTGGCTGTTGAGTGTAACCGGTCAATGGCTTCGGTAGCAATGCTAACCGCGGTATCAAATCCGAAAGTTACATCTGTGCCATAAACATCATTGTCGATTGTCTTTGGCAGACCAATAATATTAAGTCCCTCGGCCGAAAGTTTGGCGGCAGTTTTTTGTGTTCCGTTTCCGCCTATAATTACCAGGGCATCAAGACCAATTTCTTTATAGTTTTTTTTGATGATTTTGGCCATGTTAACCCCGGTAGATGGGTCATTTTTAAATGGCTTGTCGCGCGAAGTTCCTAAAATGGTGCCCCCAAGCGTGAGCATGCCCGAGAGCTGGTTCTCTTCCAACTCCATAAATTCCTTGTTGATTAATCCGCGAAAGCCCGATGATATACCGATAACTTTCATGCCATACTCACTGATAGCTGTTTTACCAACACCACGAATAGCTGCATTTATACCCGGGCAATCACCCCCGGCAGTAAGTATCCCGATTTTCATCCCACGGGTAGAAAGTGTCATATTTCCGGAGTTTTAAGATTTGCAAAGGTACTACAATCATTAACAGGTTATGCCGGAATAGGTTCTCCTGCACTCAAAAATTTTACGGCATGAATGCAGGTAACGAAAGTTGTTTTCACAGTTGCATCCTGACGTATAACAGGTATATTTCCTCTAATTAATATGAGCAAACAGGTTAGCAGGAACCCAGATGAAATTTTAATCCGGTGAATGTGAATCAGACTTTTTTTTCATGTAGGTTTGTGGGATGTAAATCAGATCAAATTATTATTGGTATGAAAAAAATAGCGTCAATCCTGGTTTTTGCAATGTTGTCGGTAACCCTGTCTGCGCAGGATATCAGTGGTGCATGGAAAGGGGTTCTTTCGGTAGGTGCAATGCAACTCCATATCGTGTTTAACGTTACTAAAACCTATGCCGGCTATAGCGCTACCATGGATAGTCCCGACCAGGGGGCATACGGAATTCCGGTAACCACTACCTCCTTCGAAAACAATGTGCTGAAATTTGAAGCTCCAAACCTGGGGATCCAATACGAAGGGACGCTCGACCTGTCGCAGTCCATTTCAGGTAATTTCAGGCAATCAGGGCAAACCTTTCCACTAACGCTTAGCAGTCAAAAGCAGGAGGAAAAAATACAGAGGCCACAGGAGCCCGTTAAGCCTTATCCTTATTTGAGCGAAGATATTGTATTTGAAAATAAAAAAGATACCATTCAGCTCGCCGGTACGCTAACGCTGCCCAAAGGAGCAGGCGTTTTTCCAGCAGTTGTTCTGATCAGTGGAAGTGGTCCCCAAAACAGGGACGAGGAGTTGATGGGGCATAAGCCTTTCCTGGTATGGTCCGATTTCCTGACACGTAATGGAATAGCCGTGCTCAGGTTCGACGACCGCGGAACAGCAGCCTCTAAAGGCAATTTTAAAACTGCAACCACCCCCGATTTTGTTTCAGATGTTGAAGCCGCGGTTCAATATTTAAAAACCCGGAAAGAAATTGACAAAAAGAAAATTGGGCTCATAGGGCATAGTGAAGGTGGAATAATTGCGCCTATGGTTGCTGCCGGTTGCAAAGACGTCAGTTACATCGTATTGCTTGCCGGAACCGGGGTGCCGGGTAACGAAATATTGCTGTTGCAACAGGAGTTGATAGGCCGGGCCAATGGCATAAGCGAAGCCGATTTGCAAAAATCGCAACAGATCAACAAAGGGGCTTTTGATATCATAATTAGAACAAAGGATACCGAAAAACGAAAGGTTGATTTAAACAATTATTTGAAACAGGCATTTGAGCAGGATACAACCCTCGAAATTCCACAGGGCATCACTAAAGATGAATTGATCAGTAAACAGGTAAGCCAGCTTACCAGCCCCTGGATGGTATATTTTATTACGCACGATCCTGCCCCTGTTTTGCAGAAAGTAAAATGTGCAGTACTGGCTGTGAATGGAGATAAGGACCTTCAGGTACCTGCGCAGGTTAACCTTGAGGCAATCAAAAAAGCGCTGGATAAGGGTGGGAACAAAAAAGTTACCACAAAGATATTTCCAGGCTTAAATCATTTGTTCCAGGAGTGTAAAACAGGTTCACCTTCCGAATACGCAGCCATTGAACAAACTATTTCGCCGGCAGTACTTAATGAAGTAACGCAGTGGATTGTGAAGCAGACGAAGTAAATCTTTTTGACTGGCCAAATTCATCCCGGCAGGTAAAAATATGAGTTTAACCAGTTTGTATTGCGTAGCAAATGGTAGTAGCAGCGCAAAACAAATTTTATAAACTTATTCTCTTAAAATGCAGATTTATAGTATGGTATGAATGTGTTGCAGATGCAGTAAATCCTTATTCGATTTTTGTTGTACTTTTGCCGGCAGGTAAAAAATAACTTCATTAGCCCGAGGTTTGTGTGAGTTGAGGAGAAGTTTTCCTCCGGCTGATGCTTTCACAGGAAGAATGGCAATGAAAGAATTAAGGGGATATTTTCCCGTTGAGAAATTCTTTTGGTGTGAAATAAATTTTTTACATACAACTTTTCGGTCTTTATCATGCCCATTATCAATTTGAATAATTACAACTTTCGTGAATTTTTATTGAAAGCCTGTATTATTCTTTAAATCAGATTTATGCGCGATCCTAAGCTTCCACTTGTCGAAGATGTCCGGAAATTACTTTCCGGTTATAAATCCAGCGAATTTTCATTTCAAAACCTGGCACGGGATCTCGACCTTCCATTGGATGCCTTGATACAGGCTTTTGGCAATGAAGATAAACTGGTGGAGGAAATCCTGAACTATGAGCAGCAAAATCTTGAAAATATTTTTTCTGACTTTCCTTTCGAGGGTAAGAATGCCATTGATGAACTGCTGCAGGTGAGCCGGGAAATCAGCCATAAATTTGTAAACATCCTGCCAAGCATTACCTTCGACCTACGCCTGGTTTTTCCCGAAGTCAGGCAACGGTTTGTCGACAAGCGCATTACATTTGTAAGTGCCAAAATACGCTCTAATTTTGAGCAGGGTATCCGCCAGGGGCTTTACCGGCCTGACCTGAGCTCCGAACTGGTTTCGCGCATTTATATCAGCAGGCTGATTGACCTGCACAACCCTGATTTCTTTCCCAACGAAAGTATTTCATTTGCCGTGCTTTTCGACGTTATGTTCGATACTTTTATCCGCGGAATTTGTACCGACGAGGGCAAACATTATTATGAAAAGAAAATTAAATGCATGAAATTTTAGCTTCGCGGCAGGTTGGTTAAAAACTGTAGCTGCCGAATCAATCAAATGGTTTCATCATTCATAATCTGCATTTCCCGAAATATTTTTTTAAATCAGAACTTTTAACGCCATTTCCTGCTATCTTTAACTGTATCAAATCAGTTGGATATGACAAAAGTTGTAATACTTGGCGCAGGTATTGCCGGACATACTGCAGCGCTGATTGCCAGGCGAAAACTTGGCAGCAAACACGATGTTATCGTCGTGAGTCCGAACACCAAATACCAGTGGATTCCTTCTAATATCTGGGTAGGAATCGGCCAGATGACAGCCCGGCAGGTTACCTTTGAGCTGGCCCCGGTGTACAAAAAGCTGGGAATCAATTACGAACAGGCCAAAGCGGTTGCTATTCATCCCGAAGGAGATGCTGAAATACCACGGCCATTTGTTATGGTTGAGTCGACCCGCCAGGACCAGGCCGGTGAATCAAAAAAAATTGAATACGACTACCTGATCAATGCCACAGGTCCAAGATTAAATTTTGCAGCAACCGAAGGGCTTGGGCCAGAAGGTTTCACCGAGTCGGTATGCACCTATACCCATGCAGGGCATGCCTGGGAAAAACTGCAGGAAGCGCTCAGCAAAATGGCTAAGGGCGAGAAACAGCGTTTCCTCATCGGAACGGGTCATCCGACTGCTACCTGCCAGGGAGCGGCATTTGAATACGCGCTGAATGTGGCATTCGAAATTAATAAGCGGAAACTTAATCACATGGCCGAAATTACATGGATTACCAATGAGTATGAAGTGGGCGATTTCGGGATGGGAGGCGCATTTATTAAAAAAGGAGGATATGTTACTTCAACGCGCATTTTTACTGAATCCATTTTATCGGAATATGGCATCAGGTGGATTAAACGCGCCGGCATCACCAAAGTTGAAAAAGGCAAAGCACATTACCAAACCCTTGATGGCGAATTGCATGAAGCGGAGTTCGACTTTGCCATGCTCATTCCTGCTTTTGCCGGGGTTGGTTTAAAAGCATTTGCCAAAGATGGCAGCGACATTACTTCCGATGTTTTCGCGCCAAGCGGATTTATGAAAGTGGATGCCAATTACCAGCCCAAAGATTTTGAAGACTGGTCAGTTGCCGACTGGCCGTCAGTGTATCAAAGCCCGAAATATGATAATGTATTTGCTGCCGGTATTGCATTTGCCCCGCCGCATGCCATATCAAAACCTATGACCAGCAAAAACGGGCTTGCTATTTTCCCAACCCCGCCGCGTACAGGAATGCCATCGGGCATTATGGGCAAAGTAGTAGCCCTTAATGTAGCCGAGCGGATACTTACAGGCACTAAAGAAATGAAACACCGGGCATCGATGGGCAAAATGGGGGCTGCATGTATTATTTCTTCAGGCTATGGGCTGCGCAACGGAATGGCTGCCACCATGACGGTTTTCCCGGTGGTACCCGACTATGAAAAATACCCGCAATGGGGGCGCGACATCAGCTATACCATGGGCGAGCCGGGACTTGCAGGCCATTGGATAAAACTGTTGTTACACTTTATGTTTATCTACAAAGCCAAGGCTAATCCTTTCTGGTGGATGATTCCGGAGTAATGCATGAATTAATAAACATGACTGACCTTTTAAAAATTGACTCCTATGATTAAAAAGAATATAGTAAAAGGCTATAAAGATGAGGCTTATCCACCGGTTCCTACCGGGAATACCCGTTTCTGGCGGAAATTTTTCCCATGGCAGGTTGTTCGCTTTTTTGTATTGAACCTCAAAATTATGCGGATAATCATTGGCGGACATTCGTAAAACCGCCTCTTTAAATTTAGAAAGCTTCTAAATTCCCATAAAGGCTTGTACTTTAAAAATTAATGTACTTTTGTGCATATGTTACAAGCCTTCAGGGAATATATTAAATCAGCAGGTTTATTCAACACTTCCGACCGCATTTTGCTGGCAGTCAGTGGCGGTGTGGATTCAGTTGTCATGGTCCGCTTGTTTAAGGAAGCAGGTTTTAATTTTGCCATCGCCCATGTAAATTTCGGATTACGCAACAAAGAATCAGATGGGGATGAGGCATTTGTGAAAAATCTGGGCGAACAAGCCAACGTCCCTGTGTTCATCAGGCATTTCGATACAAAACAATATGCTGCCAGTCAAAAAGTATCCATTCAGATGGCGGCCCGCGACCTCCGGTATGCCTGGTTCGATGAAATTCTGTCGGAACACAATTATAACTATGTAGCCACAGCCCATCACCTCGATGACCAGGCTGAGACCTTTTTTATTAATGTACTCCGCGGAACCGGCATTTCTGGCATGCATGGTATCCTGCCCAGGCAGGGGAAAATCATCAGGCCGCTCATGTTTACCACCCGCGAAAAAATAATGTCGTACGCGAATACTCATAAACTCAAATGGCGCGAAGACAGGTCGAATAAAAGCCGCAAATACCTGAGGAATAAACTCCGGCTGGATGTTCTGTCGGAACTTTACAAAATAAACCCGTTTTTCAGTCATAAACTGAATGAGTCAATTATGCATCTGCGCGATGTGGAAGCAATATATAACAACCATATTGCGGGTGTTACTGCCGATCTGGTGCAGCACAAACCCGAGGGAGTGCTGATCTCAATCGACTGGATTTATGAATATGAGCCACACGATACCTACCTTTTCGAATTGCTGAAGCCCTACGATTTCTCATACCCCGTGGTGAAAGAAATTGTGCACTCCCTCGATACCTTCTCGGGAAAAGTATTTTATTCGCCCACCCACCGCCTGCTGCGCGATCGCGAAAATTTTATTATCCAGCCACTGTCAGATATCAATGCCGGATCCTTTCCGGATGAAACATTCCTGGTGCCGCGGATTGAAAGCCATATTGAATACCCCGTGTGCCTGTGCATGCACGAAACTGACAACATCAGTGAATTACCGATGGGCAAATCCAGCATTGCCTGCCTGGATGCTGATAAATTACAGTTTCCGCTCAAATTACGTAAATGGGAAAAAGGCGACTGGTTTATCCCGCTGGGACTGAAAGGCAAAAAGAAACTCAGCGATTTCTTCATCAACCAGAAATTGTCACTCGCCGATAAAGAAAAGACATGGCTGCTGCTTTCGGGTAATGACATTGTGTGGGTAATCGGGAAAAGAATCGATAACCGGTTCCGCATCACCCCGCAAACAAAAAATGCATATGTGGTAAGCTGCATCGACGATAGTTGTGAAACCGAAACCGCCTCATGTGGCTGCAGCCTTCTGTTTGGCTAATTTTCAGCAGGTACAATGCCAGTCCGGCAATTGATTTATAATAATTATTTTATTAACCGATTCGGCTACAAATGCGTGCAGGCACAATCATTTATTTATACTTTTGTGCCTGCTGAAGGATAGCGTCATATCCCTGGCTGATAACAAAATCACTATGAAAAAAAATGTTTTTAGCGCTGGTAAAGTGCTGATATTGGCTTTTGTGTTTAACTTTTTGTTTGGAACTGCCTCATTTGCGCAGCTGCAGGAGCCTGTGAAATGGAGTTTCAAGGCAAACCGTCTGAACGATTCAGTGGCTGAATTACAATTCACCGCCAAAATTGATCCGACCTGGCACCTGTATTCGCAGGATGTGCCGGCTGACGGACCGAAACCAACACTTTTTACTTTCGATAAGCCTGCCGGGTATCAATTGCAGGGAAAAGTAAAGGAACCTAAGCCCCAGCAGGAATTTGATGAGGTTTTCGAGATGAATGTGAAGTTCTTTGCCATGCAGGCTGTTTTTACCCAGAAAGTAAAAATACAAAGCAATAAGCCGGTTAAAATTACCGGTGAAGTTGAATTTCAGGCTTGTGATAACAAGAGTTGTATTTTCGATTCAAAACCATTCTCTTTCGATCTTGAAGGATCTAAAAGCTTTAAAGCATCAGCCATTGTAGCTGTTGCTGATACTGCAAAAAATAAAACTGCCGATACCATAGCCACCACCCAGGCAGATACACTTAAAAAGGCTGAAGTTGTTCAGAAAAGCAGTTCGCTCGACGACGGCAAAACACCGCTGTGGTTGTTTTTCTTTATTGCCTTTGCTGCCGGCCTGGTTGCAATTCTTACCCCTTGTGTTTTCCCGATGATACCCATGACCGTTTCGTATTTCCTGAAATCGGGATCAAACGGAAAGGTACAGGCATCAATTTATGGCTTGTCCATTATTGCAATTTACACTTTGTTCGGCACCGTTATTGCCGTACTCTTTGGCGCTGAATTCAGTAACTGGATCAGTACACACTGGATTCCTAATGTATTGTTCTTCCTGATTTTTGTCATTTTTGCAGCTTCTTTCTTCGGGTATTTCGAAATTACCATGCCTAACTGGCTTGTGAATAAATCCGTTTCGGCCGAAGATAAAGGGGGCACCATCGGAACCTTGTTTATGGCTTTTACCCTGGTGCTGGTATCGTTCAGCTGTACAGGACCTATTGTCGGAACCATACTGGTTGAGTCTGTGGGAGGTCAGATCCTGAAGCCAATCATCGGGATGCTGGGATTTTCGCTGGCATTTGCCATCCCATTCACCTTGTTTGCGCTTTTCCCGCAGTGGCTCAATAAAATGCCCAAATCAGGTGGCTGGCTGAACTCGGTTAAAGTGGTGCTTGGCTTTATAGAGCTCGCCTTTGCGCTTAAATTTTTAAACATTCCCGATCAGACTTACCATTGGGGCATCCTCGATCGTGAAATATACCTGGGTTTCTGGATTGTTATCTTTACCATGATGGGATTTTACCTGCTGGGCAAAATCAAATTCCCGCACGACAGCGACTACCCGGTGGTGAAATCGTTCCCGAGGCTGGTATTGATCATCGCCACTTTTACCTTCGTAATCTACCTGGTCCCAGGTTTATGGGGAGCGCCGCTCAAAGGCATATCAGGATGGCTGCCTCCAATGGAAACCCAGGATTTCGATGTTTCAGCCATCGTTCGTGATAATGCCGGCAGCGGGGGAGCAGCCGGGAAAGGAAATATTGCCGAACCTCCGAGTTACAGCAACACTGCATTAAAAATTCCGCATGGCTTAAAAGGGTATTTCGATTATGACGAAGCCCTCAAAGCTTCGAAAGCTCTCAACAAGCCTGTTTTTGTTGATTTCACAGGACACGGATGTACCAATTGCCGTGAAATGGAAAACCGCGTATGGAGCGATCCGGAAGTGCTGAAACGCCTGCGCGAAAACTTTGTGATTGCTGCATTGTACGTTGATGATAAAGTGATTGAAATGCCCAAAGAACAATGGTACACCAATAAAGCAGGTCGCGAGGTAAAATTGCTGGGAAAGAAAAATGCAGAGATACAGATTGAAAAATTCGGCGCCAATGCGCAGCCGTTTTACGTAATACTCGATGCAGATGGCAACTTGCTGGTTCCACCACATGCCTACGATCTCGACATTGCTTCTTATATTAAATTCCTCGACGAAGGTGTTGCTGCCTTCAATAAAAAAGGGTTAAAATAGGTCCTGAGTTCTGAAATTTCAAAAAAAACCGGCAAAAATTTATTTGCTGGTTTTTTTTTATGTTTCTGATAATGATATAGATGCAGCGGTTCGAAGATTCATTTTTATAAGTTTACAAAAATAAGTACGCCTGGAATTGGATTGTGGCACAGGCTTTGCTTGATACTTTATAACAGTATGCCTAAAGCGACTGGTATAAAAGGATAAAATAAATAACTGCTAATTCTTACTGCCATGAAAAAGATAATCTTATTCCTGCTCCTTTCGATGGTTGTTGTACTGAGTGCCGAAGCTCACAAAAACAAAAACAGAAATACCCATATAACCATCTCGATACAGAATTTCTACGACGAACTTTCACCTTATGGTGACTGGATTTATTCGCACGACTACGGATACGTCTGGCGTCCTTATTTCGATAACCCTGAAGCTTTCAGGCCATATTCATCAGGCGGGCACTGGGTTTACACCAGTTACGGCTGGACCTGGGTTTCAGATTACAGTTGGGGATGGGCTACATTTCACTATGGCCGCTGGGATTTCGACAATTACCTGGGCTGGCTCTGGATACCAGGGTACGAATGGGCTCCTGCCTGGGTAACCTGGGGTGAGTACGACAACTACTGGGGCTGGGCTCCTATGGGACCAAATATCTACGTGCAAACAAACTGGTATGCTCCTGACCCCTGGTGGACTTTCGTACCACGTACCCACTTCTGCTCGCACAACTGGAACCGGTATATTTACAACAGGCCTGTACATGTTACCAACATCACGCACATAACAAATATATATGTTGATAATAACAACTCGCACAACGGCCGGAACTCATGGTACAACGGTCCCCGGGCCAGTGATGTTGAAAGATACAGCCGCGAAAGAGTACGCACCATGGAGGTTGTTGATAA
>CALCJE010000118.1 GCA_937965665.1 uncultured Bacteroidales bacterium | reverse complement strand
AGGGAATAACGAATAACCCTGCCTGCTGACGCAGTCAGGCAGGGAATAACGAATAACCCTGCCTGCTGACGCAGTCAGGCAGGGAATATCGAATAATCCTGCCTGCTGACGCAGTCAGGCAGGGAATAACGAATACTTGGACCGGCAACCTTGAACCCCTGAAACAAATTGAAACAACTTGCAAAAACCTTGAAACGCGAAGCCTGATACAACTGAAACTTTTATTCTCTCAGCCCTGAACGCCGCAGGCATTGAACCCTTGAACACCTGAAACAATTTGAAACAACTCTGAAACTCTTCAAACATCTGAAACATTGAAACCCTGAAATCCCAGCCGTCTGCAGGCAAAATACCCCCCCCAAAAAAAACAAAAACCGCATGCATTTCTCCCTGCAACCGATCCTAGAAATAAAGCCCGAAATTTTAACCAGGCTATCGGGTGGCGACCGGTTTGTGACCCATGCGCATAATCCTTGCTTGTTGCAAATCCTCGAAAAGACCTTTGGCTGGAAAGGAACTGCCTTCCTGTTGCTGGAGGATCAAAAGCCCATAGGTTATTTTTCTTGTATGTTGATCAACGGGCGACTGGTTTCGATGCCGCATTTCTCTTACGGCGGACTACTTACTTCCTGCCCCGACCACAAAGAACTTTTCGACCGGCTGTTACCTTTGATCAAGGATTACTTTAATGGGAAATCAAAGGGTTCATTGCCATACCTGGTCCGTGATAGCAGCCGCGTTGGCAATTGGGTTACTGATTCGAAGGTAATTTCCTGGATCGAGCTGGCAGGACGTAATGTTACAGATGTTATTCCTGCCCCGCAAATGACAAAAGTAAGGAAAGCAATTAGCGCGGGACTGACTTCCCAAAGTGGCGGAACGGAGCTTCTCGCAGATTTCTATTCGGTATATTCGCGGAATATGCTCAGGCTTGGCTCACCGGTGTTGCCCTTAAAATTATTCAGAAATATCCTCGAAGGATACCGCGACGGCACTGCCCGGGTGGTATGTGTTTATACAGATAATAAGCCGGTAGGAGCAGGGTTCCTGTTGTCGTATGCCGGGTTTTTCGAAAATACCTGGTTTTCGACGCTCAGCAATTACAACCACTTATACCCGGCCCAATTGCTGCACCATGAAATGATAGTGATTGCAATTAACGAAGGCGGGCATACTTATTCTTTTGGCCGGAGCAGCATTGGCAGCGGCGTACATGAGTTCAAAAGGCGGTGGAACAGCAACGAAACAGTCATGTACTGGAATTACGACAAACCTATTTCATCAGATCTGCGTAAGGCAGGGCTGTTATCACAACTCTGGAAATATCTCCCCCTGCGAATCGCCAACGCTTTGGGGCCTCTGGTTTCGGGAAGAGTGTATTAGGATTTCTGATGTTGGATGTGGGATGGTGGATGTGGGATGTTGGATGTGGGATTTCGGATGTGGGATTTCGGATGTGGGATGTTAGATGTGGGAAGTTGGATGTGGGATTAGGGACGATTAATTCTTGAACTTGGAACCAGGAACTTGGAACCATTTGCTTCGTCGTTCCTCGCAATGACCTAGAAACTTGAAACTCTTGAAACTCTTAACCTTTGAAACCCTTCAACCCATTCAACCCTTGGCTGTCTGCATCCTGTCGAGGTATTTGTAAATAAGCAAGCCAATGATTGCCCCGAAAAGGTTTGCCAGCATATCTTTGAAGTCGAATTCGCGGCCGTTGTGCATGGTTCGTTGCAGTATTTCCATCAGCGCGCCGTACATAAAAACACCTGCCAATAAATAGTATGCAAACCTCACCCGGTGATGACCAATATCATAAATCCAGCCGGCCAGGAACGCAAGCCCCAGGTACATGCACATATGTACCACCTTATCAATATATGGGATGTGGATCACCGGAAGGTTATACGAAGGGGACAGGGATAACCACGCGATATTTAACAGGTAAATAAATCCGATGGTTTTGCGTATCCAGGGCTTAATGGAGAATATAAATGAAATCATATGCAAATTTACTGGTTTAGTAAACTGTAAAACAACACCTAACATGCTTAGGAGTTCATTTTAACAATTTTTGTAAATGTAAGCAATCTAGTGGATAAAGGGAAGGCGTGCTAAGAATGATTGTGCAGGCTCCTTGAGGTTGCTTCTCCCACCTATGGCGGATTGCAACGACGTCGCCTCCGATGGCAGTTCATGGTTTGAACTGTTGCCCTTAACTTAGCTCTTCCGTTAAGTCCTTCCATTCCGCTTGCCTGCTGTTTACCCGCACGAAGTAGGCAGGCAGGCAGGGGTTCATGCTGTTTATCAAATCGAGCTTTTTTTGCCGCGAACCGGCTTTGAGTTGTTTCTCCCTGGCAATGGCATCAACAATCCGGCTGTGCTCTTCAAAATACACCAGCTCTGTTACATTGTACCTGTGAGTGAAAGCGTTTTTATACTTTCCGGTTTTGTGTTCGTGCATGCGTTTTGGCAGGTTGCTGGTTATACCAACGTAAAGCACCGTTTGGTTCCGGTTGGTAAGTATATATGTAAATCCTCTTTTGGGCATTTGCCGGTTTGGTTATTCCCTCCCAAATTTAACCTTTTAGCAACACTCCAATAAAAAAAAATGCGGCCAAAGCCGCATTCTTGTACTATCTCAATTTGCATGGTTCCCTGTTCCGGCCCTGGAGTCGGATTACATTTTCTGGTCCAGGCTTTTGCCGGTTTCTATATGCTCAAAATTGGGCAGGTATTGTTTCAGTATTTCAACAATGGCGGCCTTGGTTACCTTATCGGAAGCAAACAACGCGCGCAGTTGCGCGAAAATCTCATCTATCTCGCCAATGCTCCGCTTCTTCGAATTCTTTACAACTCCTAAATGAATGAATGAATCATTATCCAGTTTCTCGTTTTCCGTAAAAAACTCTTCAAAAGCTTTCTCTCCGGATGTGTCAGACCCAAAGAAATAAACAGGATAACTTGTTGACGATTCTTTCAGCAGCAGTGCCTTTTGTACAGCTTCTTCTTCAGTGGCACAAATATCAGGCTCAAGGCCTATGCTGTGCAGCAGGTCGATGGCCATCTGGTCGAAGGGGATCATGTCCTTTTCTTCATCCAGTTTGGGGAAGAAGATATCGCCCGACTGCCCCATAATGCTTGCCATCAGGCATAACTCGCCCGATTCCTGCGGCGATACAAAAAAACGCCTGATACCCCGCGGGCACGACCAGGGCTGCTTTTTCTGCATACGCTCAAGGAACCCCAGCGGCAGGCTGCCATTGCTGAAGGCTACATTGGCAAAACGTGCCGTTTTAATCGGCAGCTTGTCCGAATAAGCCATAATCAGTTCTTCCATCAGCTTTTTGCTGGCGCCCATAATGTTCACAGGGTTGGCTGCCTTATCGGTGGAAACACAGAAGAAATGCTCAGGCGGAAACTGCAGCAACAAATCCAGAAGCTTGCGTGCACGCAGTACATTATTTTCAATCATGGCTTCGATGGAGTAAATATCCTTCTCGCTGCGTACATGTTTATGCGCGGCAAAGTTGGCCACAATCTGAAAAGGGCCGTGGTGCCTGAACAGTTTCTCAAAAACCGGGTCGCCGAAATTTACCGGGTAAGTGATAAACTCCGTAGGTATATGATACCCTTCCGAACTGCGAAGGTCGCGCACCAGCTCCGTTAAGCCATTCTCGTTAATGTCAACCACCACCAGTTTGGCGATATTAAATTTCAGGATGGCTTTGATATAGGATGAACCGATGGTGCCGGCACCACCAATAACGAGCACATTTTTACCGTTAATGCGCGATTGAAGGGCTTCGTTATATTTTTCGAAATCTGGCAACAGCAGGCTCTCTTTCCTGCGGGTTACATAGTTGCTGATAAACGAGTCGATATTAAAGTTGTATTGCATAGGTTTTTTGTTTTTGAACAGTGATTTGAACACTGATAACACTGATTTTACTGATTTTCACAGATAAAAACTTAAATCAGTGGTCATCAGTTCAATCTGTGTTATCTGCGTTCTTAAATTAAATCAGTGGTCATCAGTTCAATCTGTGTCATCAGCGTTCTTAAATTAAATCAGTGGTCATCAGTTCAATCTGTGTTATCTGCGTTCTTAAATTAAATCA
>CALCJE010000117.1 GCA_937965665.1 uncultured Bacteroidales bacterium | reverse complement strand
TTGTATTCATTTGTTTCCTTTTCACTGCTTATGCTCACCTCGGGAATCCTGTTCACACCTATCATCCTCGGCGTTCGCGATTTTGGAATAACCAGTGTGTACGATGCCTGCTGCAGGGCCATATTGGTGGAGGTAACCGGGATCCAGCTCGGGTACGTAAAGATAACCTCATCCTTCACCTGGTAGCTGTATTCGACAGTTACCGGGTATTGGGCAAATATGGGTGAAACTACCTTGCAACGATTGTCGGAATACAATGTACCTCCGGGTGTTGCACTCTGGTCAGAAACCTCCAGGCTTTTGAAGGTGCGGGTAATATCCTCGCCAAAAGAATTATAGATTTTAAATTTCAGGTAATTAACCGTCGACTCATTATCGTAATAAACACTAAGCTCGGCATCATCCAGTGCTTTCGAATTTAAAAGCGTAATCACGTAATGAACCGTGTAGGTTGATTTAAAATTTTCGTCGACCTCGAACCTGGTTTCTGATACCCTTACTATGCTGTTCGCATTTTTTTTAAGAGAATCAGGAATTTCGAAAATACTATACCTGATATCCGAAGCTTTAACTCCTGCCGACATGAGCATGAAAAATACCAGGATGCAAAATTTGGATCTCATGAGGTCAGGCTTTTTTGAGTACAATCTGTTCGGCCTGTTTTACAACCATCAACCTGAAAAATTCCTTCAATTGTTCGTATTCATCGGGCAAAAAGAAGGTTTTGTTGATGCGTAGAGAACTTAATACCTGTATGATTCCGTCTTTTTCCTCAAGGATACATTTGTACAATCCAGCATTGTCGGGGAGTGTCACCGAAGCCATTTTTGGAAGTTCTTCAACAACCCAGCCTTCAGGGATGTTAATTTTTATAATATAGTTATCCTTAACCGGTGAGCTGAAGTCGACCGGGTAAAGCCGTTTCTCCAGTTTAAAGGGATTGGTTTTTTCGCCAAACCCGGCCATGATATTGAGGTACATTTTATCACCAGCCACCTGCGCTTCATCAGGTATATCGAGGGTATATTCTTCGGTTAATGGCCTGGAAAGTGTATCAACATTCGAAATGTGAAATTCAGCAACTGACCAGTTCTGATGTCCGCTGGTAAAGTCCTCGATATATTCCTTTTCATTTTTATTGGCAAAAGTGTTGCGCCGGCTGTTTGCATCAAGCCCCGAACTGGAAACAGTACATTTCCCTTTCAGCGAACCATCCTCTGCCAGGTTCAGGTCAACAACAGTATAAGAGTTTTTATTCTCCTTATTCAGCAGCGAAACCCATCCCGGGAATGTCTTCGAAACAATACGTCCTTTACCGTTCAGGCACCTTTCGGGTAGTGTATTAAAGGGTACATATTTCGAACTGGCATCGAGCAGGAAATTCTCACCATCAATGCGCACCAGGGCCACCACGTAATTGAACTTTGAAAGCAGTGGATATATTTCCTGTACCAACCCGTGGCTTCGGGTGCTCAGGATCACAGGCTCGGCATTAAAACCGGCTTCCTTCAAAATGGCAACCAGCAACAGGTTAATATCAGCCGACGAGCCGGTTCGCTCTTCGTATACTTTTTTCGGATTGTTGTTGGCAAAAACTCCATTGTCACCATTCCATTTCATACGGTATTTCACATGATCGTAAATGGCATTTGCTTTTTCAACGCTTGTTGTTGCTTTTTCGGTTATAGCCGGCAGCCGGTCGGAAATAAAGCCTCCTTTTTTAACCAGCACTCCAAAGCTTTCGTTTTCGAGCAGTTTGGTGTTCAGGGTTTCCCAGGTGTCCATTACTGTCCGGTCAAGTTCACCGGGCATTTTTACAACTGACAATTCGAATTCGATCTTCGAAATATAGTTGTCGGTAGTAGTGATGAAGGGTTCCGGTTTCATGGCCGGCACATCGGTGCTTACCCAGCGGTAATTGTCGGCGTCAACTTTGTACATTTCGGTATGGCCGGGCTGCCGTTCCGAATTAAGCCCTACACCCAACTGCGATTCGTAATGTACCGAGAAATTCTGCTGCGACCTGGTTTTTTCGTTGATGGCGAACGGCAGATAACCCTGCGATATGGTTTTATACACAAAATATTCAGGGATTTTTACATTATACTCGCTCCAGTTTATCGGGATGTCCGTCTGAAAGGTCCACGACTGAAGGTTAAACGTGAAATCGGAATGCACCTCGTAATTAAATTCAATTATCGAATTTGCTTTCACTGCAGGCATGGCGATTTTCTGAACGTTCCAGTTCTCGCTCTGTTCCTGCAGAAACATATCTTCGCTCTTTACCTTGGTTTTTACAATTTCATTGTTCTCCAGGTTATAGGTGTACCCCTTGAAAGAAGCAACCTGTTCCTTATCGTTTTTGCTTTTGTACAAAGGAATTTCGATAGTGGCATGCGATGTGCCTTCCTGTTTCAGGATGTGGATACGGGTTTTACGTTCAAAAATCAGGTAAAAACCCTTGGGGCCATATTCGAACCTGGTGTGGCCGACATCGGCAATTACTTCGGCTACGGCCGAACTGTCTTTTGTCAGGATGTTTTTAAAATCACCAATGTTGATCTTTTCAAATTCAAACTCTTTTTGCTGTGAAAATGAAACTACCGAATAAAAACAGAGGAAAACAATTAGTGAGGTGGGAAGAAATTTGATTTTCATACATTAAATGGGATAGTAAAATAAAACATGTGAATTGAATCAACAATTATACAATATATA
This sequence comes from uncultured Bacteroidales bacterium, assembly GCA_937965665.1. GTDB lineage: Bacteria > Bacteroidota > Bacteroidia > Bacteroidales > UBA4417 > UBA4417. Next base: position 4,024 of record CALCJE010000117.1, on the reverse strand, counting down.
TTCAGATGGCTTACAACTGTAGCTCAATTTATATTCATTCAAAATAAAAGCGGGGTACTGCCCGGATGCCTGCCTAGGAGGATACATATATTTGGTTATTTAAATTTACATATTTTGATTCCAATTCTGCCAAACTTTATGCCTCATCAGTCCGCTGAACTTTGGCAACAAAAAATGACGTTTTTATAAGCTATAATCAAATTCGGGCTGCTCCTGATTAATCCACAAACCTGTCAGGTTCATTCAATTGATTGTTTGTATCTTTGCCGCACCAATATCCATAAATGCTCGCATCAGAAATTAAACCCGAAAAAGCTGTACTGGTAGGTATTGTTACCGGCCGCCAGGACGAAGATAAAGTACACGATTACCTCGACGAACTTGAGTTCCTGCTCGAAACTGCCGGTGCCATTCCCGGTAAACGGTTTGTTCAGAAACTGCCCATGCCCGATCCGCGAACGCTGGTGGGTGCCGGTAAACTGCAGGAAATTGCCGAATATGTTAAAGCCGAAGGCATTGATGTAGCTGTTTTCGACGACGAACTCAGCGGATCGCAAACGCGAAACATCGAGCGTGAACTTGGATGCCGTGTGCTCGACCGACCGCTGCTGATCCTCGATATTTTCGCTAAACGTGCCCGTACCACCACTGCCCGTACCCAGGTTGAACTGGCCCAGTACCAGTACCTGCTTCCACGCCTCACCCGCATGTGGACCCACCTCGAAAAACAACGCGGAGGTATTGGTATGCGTGGCCCCGGGGAAAAAGAAATTGAAACCGACCGAAGGATTATACGCGATAAAATTGCGCTGCTCAAGGAAAAACTGAAAGATATCGACAAGCAGAAAATTACCCAGCGCAAAAACCGTGAAGAACTGATCCGTGTTGCCCTGGTAGGTTATACCAATGCAGGCAAAAGCACCATTATGAACATGCTGAGCAAAAGCGAAGTGCTGGCCGAAAATAAGCTTTTTGCCACACTCGACACTACCGTGCGTAAAATGGTGATCGAAAACCTGCCCTTCCTGCTTACGGATACTGTCGGGTTTATCCGCAAGCTTCCCCATAACCTGGTCGAATCTTTCAAATCGACCCTCGACGAGGTTCGCGAAGCCGACCTTTTGGTTCATGTAGTGGATATTTCGCATGCCTCTTTTGAGGAACAGGTGGAAATTGCCAACCAGACCCTGGCCGAAATTGGCTGTGCCGATAAACCTTCCATCATGGTTTTTAATAAGATTGATGCGTATACCCACGTAGAAAAAGACCCTTTCGACCTTGCACCGCCTACCCGCGAAAATATTACCCTCCAGGAACTGGAAAATACATGGATGGCCAGGCTCAGCGCACCGGCACTTTTTATCTCGGCAAAGCAAAAAATCAATATCGACGAGTTCCGGAAACTGCTATACGAAGAAGTAAAAAGGCTTCATGTAATCCGTTACCCCTACAATAACTTTTTGTACTGACATTTTGGCCCGGCAAATAATAGAATCATTAATACAGTAGTAAACTAAAAAATAAGCTGTTGGACTCAAGATATAAATTCCTGATCATCCGGTTCAGTTCCATTGGCGATATCATACTTACCACGCCATTGATTCGTTGTTTGCGGGCTACATTCCCCAACGCGCAAATCGATTTCCTGGTGAAAAAGGAATTTGCAGTGGTTTTGTCGGGCAACCCACATATTAATAGCATCATTACTTTCGATAAGACCGACAGCCGTAACCAGCTCAGGCGCATCCGGATGCAGGCGCAGCTCACCGGCTATTCCATGATCTTCGATATACAGAAGAACATACGCAGCATGATGATAGGCGTTGGCTCACGTACCGGTATTGCCGGATTTTCGAAAAAACTGATTGCCCGCGACCTGCTGATCCGTTTCAAAATTAATATCTATAAAGAAATTAAACCGGTATACCTGCGCTATTTCGAAGCTGTTGAAACCCTGGGTGTTCGTTACGATGGCAAAGGAACCGAAGTATTCCCTGCTGAACAGGAAACCAATACTGTGGAGGCTTTGCTGGCACAGAACCTCATACCCCGGGACAAACCACTGCTTGCAGTAGCACCCGGGGCACAATGGGAAAACAAGCGTTGGACCACCGAAGGATTTGCTACAGCCGCCGATACTTTCTGCAACCAAACGGGGGCTTACACTGTGTTAATAGGCGGGGCGGGCGACGTGGAAACCTGCAGCCTGATGCAGGCACAAATGAAAACCCCGTCGCTCAACCTGGCCGGAAAGCTGAGCCTGATGGGTTCAGCTGCTTTACTGGGCAAAGCGGCGATGGTGTTTACCAACGATACCGGCATGCTGCATATGGCACAGGCCATGAAAGCCCCGGTGGTTGCTGTGTACGGGCCCACCACGCGCGAACTGGGTTTCTTCCCGCTGCCCGTGAAAAGCAGGGTTGCCGAAATAGATATTTCGTGCAGGCCTTGTACCCAAAAAGGTTTACATTCGTGTCCGAAAAAGCATTTCCGTTGCATGAACGATCTCAGGCCCGGGCTGGTTTCGGACCTGGCAGCTGAGCTTTTTGCAGAAAACACATCTGGAAACCAGGTGGTGGATTCGGGTTCTGACAATGTATAAATCAATGAAAATCATCATTAAATATCAAGCAAACAATTTATTATGAAAAGATTATTCAACGTATCAGCAGCACTTCTCCTAACAGCGACTCTCTTTATCCAATGGGGATGCAAAGACGAATCAAACGATCCCCTTCCCGATGTTACGGCTGTTGCCGATACTATTTATGGAACGGTGAAACTGAAACAGATTGTAAACAGTAATGTTGAACTGGTTAAATGGCCTTACGGACCTGCCATGATCAGGGCCGGTTATATTGCAAATACGGCACTTTCGTCGGATGGAACTTTTATGATGATACTCCCCAAAACCGTTACCGGCTCTAATTTTATGAGTATGGCCGAATATGTTTCGATGCAGGGGGGCACCTGTATGGCAAATCCTGAAAACATAAATTTTGTGGAGTCGGTGCCCTTTACAGTCGATTATACTGAAAACGGCGTTGCTAAAAGCATGAGCGTAAACCTTTACCTGTATGTGCTTATGACCAACAAACTTACCGTGAGCAAATCGTATGCATTCCAGTTTTACGATAAGGATGGCACTTTTGCCGGAACCAGCAGCTTTAACAAAGCCTACGATTGGAAATTTACAAAAGGCTGGGGAATGGTTGAATCGTATTACAGCATTTCAGCGGATGCCTATGCTTCGAAATCGGTAAGCAGTGCGCCCGCTGAAGCCGTCTGGACCAACTGATGCAAATGTTGGCTTCAGCAGATATCATTTGGTCAGGGGTTGGTTTCACCATCAGCACATTCGCGTTAAGCTTACGGTTACATCAACTGCGTGCAAATCCAAACATTTTTCCGACTCATACTAATAACTATGGTAAATTTGCGTTACTGTAATTAAAAACCATTTTTGCCGGATGACGCGTTCTAAAACCCTGAAGGCTGTTTTGATATGGACGGCAGGAATAGCGGTGTCTGTTTTGTTACTGCTCTTCCTTGCGCAACAGTTCCTGGGGCCCGAAGTAAAAAAACTGTTTGTTACCGAAATAAACAAATCCCTTGTTTCCGAAGTACAGATTGATGATGTTCAGCTAAGCCTCATCAAGGATTTCCCGTTCGCCTCGGTGCGTTTTTCGGGGGTGCGGATCAAGGAAGCTGTAAATCCGCCCACGCACCAAAACCTGCTCACAGCCGGAACCATTTCGCTGCGTTTTAGCCTGTGGGACCTGTTGCAAAAAAAATACCGGGTAAAAAATATCAGGCTCGATAATATTGAGCTGGGTCTCCGCATATATGCCGATGGAAGTGATAATTTCCATTTCTGGAAAGAAAGCAGCAGCACCGGAAATCAGAATTTTAATTTCGAGCTTCAACGCATTGTTGTTCACAATATGCATGTACGTTTTGTGAATGATGCCGCACGAACTTTTGCTGATGCAAAACTGCCTGCATTTGTTGCAAAAGGTAATTT
>CALCJE010000116.1 GCA_937965665.1 uncultured Bacteroidales bacterium | reverse complement strand
CAGCCCGGCCTGTGGCATATCCAGCCCGTCAGGCACTACGAGCGAATCGTACCGGTTATCCGGCAGGCATTGTATGGCGAAATTGGTTTCATTATTGCCGGCCACAAGCCGGGTGTACACATTGAAATCCGATACCGAAAGCAGGCCGGCATCGTACGAGGGATCCAGCCCGGTTGTCATGCCTGGGTTAAAGGCAACAATGGTACTGCGGGTTCTGTCTCCGGCCGAAGCTAAGAGTGTGATTCCAAGCCAGGAAGTTTCGGTACGTTTTATGGTAGTGCCTGTACTGTGAACCTGCATGCCACTGGTACCTTTGTCAAAAGTAATGGTACGGCTTACTGTTCCATTCGGGAAGCCGGTCTCTGCTGATTGTGGTTTTTTTACATTAATCAGGAATCCCTGCCCGGCCTGAACAGCAGTTTCTGTTGACAGGTTACTAAATCCATATTTGGGCGTGTAGGCTGATTTGCTGATGGTGATATAGTTTGATGCATCAGACGACCAGAGATAAATAGCGGCATAGTTATCCTCAAGTTTTGAGCTGTTAACATCAAGAAATCCGCTTGTTTCATCCGAAATTTTCAAGGCGGAGGTAAACGGATTTCCTACCGCATTCCAGCCCAGGTAGGTGCCGGTCGATTGCACAGCAACATTATTTAAAGTATTATTGGGTGTTCCTGTGAAACTTATAATATTGCCGGCAGCAGCCTTTAGTTTAGCCAGGTAGCCTTTCCCGCTGATAAGCGGGAACGCCAGCGATGGCCTGTAATTCCAGGTATTCGACGCCTCGAGCAAATCTGCAATATTATAGGCAGAGCTCACAAAGTCGAGGTTGGCGTCTGTAAAAGTGGTTTGGTTGTTGCTGTTATATACCGGGGAGGAAAGTATATACCACTTGTTGGTTTCGAGATAGCGGTTATAGGTAATGGTGCCGGTTCCGGAACTTGAGCCGTTAATAATCAGGGAGCCGCTTTTGGTGGCATCCGTTTCAATGGTAATGGTTGCACCGGGTTGGATTTCCAGATTTCGGCAATCTGCTTGAGTAGATGAAATGATTTTAGGCATATTGGTCCCGGTAGGGGATGTCGGAATTATCACATCTGTTGACTGATTAGGTTTTGCTCCTGTGCACCAATTAGCATCACTATTCCAGTCACTGCTGCTACCGATCCAAATATCTCCAACTTTTAATTGAGCTACATTAGAAGCAATCATACATGTAGCTGATGACTTTACTTCACAATAGTATTGTGTTTCATTCAAACCAGTCGCACCGGTAATTGTAAGTGTTGAGGTCTGAGCCCCCGAATAGACACCAGCCTCATCAACTACATTAACCCAATTAGTTCCGTTAAAATACTTCCATTGGTATGACGTTGCTCCAGTTGCAACAAGAGTTAATGTAATTACAGAACCTGTACAGACTGATGTTGAAATGGGCTGTGTAGTAATAATGGCAATGGAGCCGGAATTATCAACAGTATGACTTCCGAGATGTGTAAAGTCATCAACTGAAAACTGAGTCCATTCGGTAGTAAGGGTAGGAAAAGGGCAGCTGCCGCCTGGATTTGTAGTTATTCCGCTTAAAATATTGCTATTTCGAACTAATGTCTTATCATTGGTTTGAAAGCCTGAACCTGTCCAGGCAGTACCCGGATCACAGCCTATATTTCCGAAAATATCAATTTTGTTGGTTCCATTCTGCAAAACAACAGCATCATTTCCATTGAACCAACCAACAACAGTTGATATCTGGTTAGCATGCGATTTTAATGCGGCCGATGCATTTGAAGGGGCGATAACCCATACCTGATTGTTTTCAAGAGATATATTTTGAAGTGGGACTGAGGTTGAAGTACCTGATCCATTAAAATACATTTCAATACTATATCCTGACAGGCTTTTAGCCGAGCCAGTAAAATTTGCGATTTCAATCGCCTTATTAGTCGATGAACCTTCAACATATTCAGAAATAAAAAGATCTGAAGCCGGAACCGAGCATGAAATATCTATGACTGTAAAAAGTCCAACGATTATGGTATTACATCCATCCGAAACCTTAATTGGCCCAGAGGTGGCTCCGCCTGGTACAGTTGCAATAATGAGCGAGGCTGAAATATATGATACAAATGCAGGAGAACCATTAAAAGAAACAGTTGTTCCTGAGGTCATATTTGAACCAGTTATTGAAACCCTCGTTCCTGCCGGACCCGAGTTTGGTGTATAAGAACTTACCGTTACACCACAATTCGGGGTTGTAAAACAAATCGGATTATTGGTTTCTGTTGTTGTTAAAAACAACGTATTCGCATCCGAACAATTGAATTCATATACCCTAAAACAGTATTGCGTATTTGGAATAAGATCGGTAATAGTGCAAGAGTTGCCACTGCCATTATAAACGACTTGTTCACCACTTCCCGAATATGATACAAAAGCCGAAGGGTCAGTGCCGTTGACTGGATTTGTAAAACTGTTTACTGTGTTGATTATTACTATTCGTTTATAGCCGTTCCCATTTGTCCAGCTTAAATTTATAGTATTCCCGTTCGGAGATACAGCTGCAAGATTGGAAGCCTGCACTGTGGGTGCCATGCATGTATTAGCTGCTGTAATACTAAAGTCGTCCACGGCAAGACCGTCATCTGCATTAGTGGCATCATAATCACTCCACCTGATCCAAAAGATTGAACCATTTGGGATAGAAGCGCCTGATAAAGAAGATGATACGGCCATTCTATTTGGGGCTGCATTTCCATCAAGAGCAACATCAGGAGTACCTGTTGTAATGGGCGAGCTGAAATCCAACGAGTTATAATCATACCAGTTGCCATCAGTAAGACTAGTGGCATTAAAACTTATCTGAAAATCCAGCCTGTCAGACCCTCTGTTGGCAGTTCCAAGTCTCCATTGTTCACCGGTATATTGAATACTAAGGGAATTAATAATATCGCCAGTGTTGTTCTTGTATTGTGCACCTATAACAGGGATCAAATTTGAAGATTGCAACGTACCAAAAGCCCTTTCCGTTGAAGACGCTGACCCAAAACTATATGTATCACCGGTATTTGAACTTCCTGTTCCTGCAGTATAGGTAGAATTCGCATTTGAACCTGTTTCAGCAAAATACCAGCCACATGGTAAACTGGAAGATGTACTCGTGTTAGCGAGTGAATTGAAATCTTCTATGTAGGCGGTTCCAAGTGCATTAATGGAAATTGCACAGGTTACATTCCCGTTGCAGGTTACATTAAAATTAGGAACCCCGCCGCCGGTATTGCCAATAGTTTCTCCATTAAAACTACCAATCCCCAATCCTGCTTTTAATCGAACGTATACTGGGATATTTGTTATTGTGCTTCCTGTATAAGGAATAAATGCTGCTGCCCCAAATGTGATATTATCAGCCGAAACCTCGTAATTTGTGGAGCCTGAAATGTTGATATTGCCTGAGGCGGGCACAAGATTTGCACCAGTAAGTTTATACGATTGGGATGCAGATGGCCCGGAACCAACTACATAATTGAAACCCGAAAGGGTAGCTGGTGTTGCGTTAAGTGTAGGAGTTGGTGTAACTGTAACCTTATAATTATCAAAATCGCCCGTTTGATTTGCAGTATTTGAATTTGAATATAAGAATTAAGAGTGTTCAAAACACAAATAGCATAAAGTTAAAGAACAAGTTCATTG
>CALCJE010000115.1 GCA_937965665.1 uncultured Bacteroidales bacterium | reverse complement strand
TACGAGATGCCTAAGTGACTGGAGTTCAGACGTGTGCTCTTCCGATCTGGCTAACGAACGTGCACCCGGTGCTATTAACAAGGCCCCAGCCACCAACATAACTAATCCGGCAACAATACTTCCTGCTGACCGGTACCATTTATAACCCAGGCTCCCGAAGTTTTCGCTGAATTCATCCTGTTCCCCCGGCTTATTTACCTTTCGGTCGAAAATAAAAATCAGGAATATATAAAGAACAAGCACTAAAAGTAACAGGAAGCCTTCAGCAGTTGAAATCAGCCTGTCACTGAATAATATCATGAATAATAAAGTGCTGGCTGCAAGAAATATAGTCGCGTATCTGATGATTAGTGATCGTATTTTTACCGGGCCGATAATAGCTGCAATACCTGCTGTTATGCAGATATTGAAAAGGTTACTGCCCATAACATTGCCGATGGCCATACTGCCAAAGCCGGTTAATGATAAATTGATATTTGTAAGCAGGGCAGGGGCGCTAATTCCAAAGGCTACTGCAGTTAAACCGGTCACAAAAGGCGATATTCCTGCCTTCAGTGCAAGTGCCGAAGCCCCTTTCAGCAGGTATGATGCTCCGAAATAGAACAGTATGATTGATGCCGGAATATAGAAAAGAATCATGGACATATTCAAAAAAGCGTTGATGTGTTTTTGTGGCCCGGCTACAATTATGATTTAAACAAATTAATGATATCGCTGATCATCTGAGCATTGGGTAATTGCACATCGTAGTCGGGGATGGTGGCAGTGCCGCCCATAGTTACATCGGGCTTTTTGTAATTCATTTTTCCGGGTATAAAACTGCGCGCTGACAGATGTATTTCTTTTGCGCCCGTAACTTCAGCTATATGTCGGATGTTTTCTGAATTTACACCACTCCCGGGCATGATCGTTATCCGGTTACCGGCACTTTTCACCAGGCGGGAAATCATATCCAGCCCCAGTGGAGCAGTTTGTTGTCCCCCGGAAGTAAGAATGCGGCTGCAACCAGCATAAATGATAGATTCCATGGCTCCAGGCAAATCAACAGCCATGTCGAAAGCCCGGTGAAAAGTAACATTCATTGGCGCTGCTGCATCCACCAGGATGGCCGTTCTCTTTTCGTCAACCGTGCCGTCAGGATTCAGTACCCCGGCAACAATACCTTCCATGCCAGCCATCCTGGCTGCTGCAATATCCAGGAGCATGGTTTCAAATTCTCTATCCGAATAACAGAAATCACCCTCACGTGGTCGGATCATTACATGAATAGGTATTTTAACAAGTTTCCTGGCTAAGCGCATGGTTGCTGCTGAAGGAGTAAGTCCGCCTTCGGCAGGTGCTGAACATAATTCAATGCGTTGTGCACCAGCTTGATAAGCAGCAATGGCGGCTTCGATATTAAAAACGGCTATCTCGATGATCATATGCTCATATATTTGCAGCTAAAGTAGGTTAATTATGCGAAGGCTTATTGAAAGATATGTAAAAAAGCAGATATTTAGTTGTATCACGTCTTGTTTACAATTATTTTAAATTTTAGATTATGCGCTGTGTATTTTGCTAATTTTGCACATCCTTAAACGACTGCAAATCTGCTAAATAACTGAAAAACAAAATATTATGAAGCAATTGATTGAATGTGTTCCCAACTTTAGTGAAGGCCGTAATATGGCTGTCATCAAACAGATTACTGATTGTATCGAAGCAATTGAAGGTGTAAGGCTGCTGGATGTTGATCCGGGGAAGGCAACCAACCGTACTGTGGTTACTTTTGTTGGAACACCTGACGAAGTTGTGGAGGCCGCGTTTCAGGCGGTGAAAAAAGCTTCCGAAGTAATCGATATGCGATATCATAAAGGTGAGCATCCCCGTTTTGGCGCTACTGATGTTTGCCCGCTTATTCCTATTGCCGGAATTAGCATGGAGGAAGTGGCTCTTTATGCACGAAAACTTGCTGAAAGAATTGGAAATGAATTGGCTATACCGGTTTATTGTTACGAAAACGCTGCCTTTACCGAGGAACGCCGCAACCTGGCAAACAACCGTTCGGGTGAATACGAAGGATTGCCTAAAAAATTGACCGATCCCCATTGGAAACCTGATTTCGGTCCTGCCGAATTTAATGAAAAGGTTACGCTTACAGGTGCTACCGCCGTTGGTGCGCGCGATTTCCTGGTTGCCTACAACGTGAATCTGAATACAACCTCAGTACGCAGGGCAAATGCTGTTGCTTTCGACATTCGCGAAAAAGGGCGCCCTGTTCGTGAAGGAAACCCGGTTACCGGCAAAATTGTAAAAGATGCAAACGGTGAACCTGTTTTTAAGCCAGGCAGCCTGAAAGCCTGTAAAGCAATCGGTTGGTTTATCGAAGAATATGGTATTGCACAGGTATCAATAAATCTGACAAATATTAGCATTACCCCGGTTCATGTGGCTTTTGAGGAGGCTTGCCTCAAAGCCCAGGAGCGTGGAATGCGTGTAACCGGCTCTGAACTTGTTGGATTGATTCCGTTAAAAGCGATGACCGATGCAGGCAAATATTTTCTGCGCAGGCAGCAGCGATCCGTTGGGGTTTCGGAAGAGGAGCTCGTGAAAATTGCAATTAAATCTTTGGGTCTCGATGATCTGAAACCATTTAATCCAAAGGAAAAAATTATTGAATACCTGCTTGCAAGCGAAAATGATAAGAAGCTTGTTGGTATGACCGTGGAAGATTTTGCCAACGAAACGGCTTCAGAATCTCCTGCTCCCGGCGGAGGTTCAATTTCCGCTGCCATGGGTGCATTAGGTATTTCGCTGGCTACCATGGTGGCAAATCTTTCGTCGCACAAACCAGGCTGGGACGAAAGGTGGGAAGAATTCAGCAACTGGGCTGAAAAAGGGCAGGCTTTAAAAGACGAATTGCTGATGCTTGTTGATGAAGATACGCGTGCCTTTAATCTGATCATGGATGCGTTCGGGCTCCCGAAGGCTACCGACGACGAAAAAGCAGCACGTACTGCAGCTATTCAGCAGGCAACACGTTTTGCCATTGAAGTTCCTTTCAGGGTGATGAAGCGCTCCTTCGAATGCATGACCATTATAAAAGCCATGGCCGAAACCGGTAATCCAAATTCAGTATCTGATGCTGGTGTTGGTGCATTGGCAGCACGTTCGGCCGTGATGGGGGCGTTCCTCAATGTAAAAATTAATGCATCCGGTTTGCACGATAAAGCTTTTGTGGAAGAAGTGCTTTCCGAAGGCAGACAGATCCAGGACAGAACAATGGCCTTGGAATCAGAAATTCTGCAAATCGTAAATTCAAAGATTTCTTAATACACTTAATATAAGAGGCTGTTTTAAAGGTTGATGGCTTTTCCCGGTTCCTGGTATATTCCGAGTCCGGGGGAGTTTAACTTTTAAAACAGCCCTTTTTATGTTAAAATTATCAGAACTTAATCTGATCATTCTTCAACTTCAAAATTGAATAAATTATCAGGATCAAATTGCATATAATGCTTTGTTAAAAGTGTTTCCATGCTCATTTTTTGTACTGTAAATGTTGTTACCATTCCTGCTTAATTTTAAACTTAAAACTTCAGAATATTGACTGTTTGAAGCAGAAAAAAAGTCGTGAATAGATGATGTTTAACATTTTTTAATAGTTATTTGACTTATTTACAAGTTCCCTGCAGTTTTGTTATGTAATTGATATACAATAATTGTGTATTTTTGCAACTTCTTTGAATGAACTAAACAGGCATATAAATTGTTGTCTGGAGTATGAACCAAAATTCAATGCATGACAAAAAGAAAAGTTGAAAAAATAATAGTTATTTCTTTTATTGTATTAATAGGAATATTTCTGGTCGGATTAAACGGAAATATTGTTTTAAAGGCAGGATCGCCTGATTCAGATCCAAAAGCTGAAGTAAATATTGAAGAACGTCTTCGCCCCATGGAGGACGATTTACAGGCAGGAAAAATCACCAAACATGAATACGACAGCCTAGCCGATGTTGTGCGGGCACAGATAAAGGGAAATGTGGCGGTTGAAGAAAATCCCCATATTCTCGATAAAATGCCGGAATGGGTTGCAAAACTGGGGATTCCTGAACCTCAGGATTTAGAATTTGACAAGGATTTTTCATCATATACTTCGGTTGACAATCCAAAGGAAGGCTTTAATTCAGTTTCGCTGGTTTATAACGGAACGTATGCAGATGCGGTGGAGGAAGCTGCAAAAATTGCTGCAAGTGCCGGTCTTACTGCCGGTGGCAATTTTGTAGCAAAAGGCAATCCGTCAAAACGCGAACCTACACAAAAACAAAACAGGGTAAGGTATCTGAATTATAGCCTCGATAAAACCAAGCAGGACTTTCTTATTTCGGTTGAGGTGGAAGCATCGGGCAGGCTAACATTGGTTGTTACGGATAACAAGCAGTTAAATAAATGCTTGCTTGCATACGCCCCTTTGAATAATCGTGAAAACAGGGACGCGAAACGGAAAAAGCAGTAAGTTTGGGTTTTGAAATAAACCTGGCTCATGCTGTCCGAAAAATATCGTGAAGAATCTGATTCATTGGGAACTATAAAAGTTCCGGCTGATGTTTTATATGGGATACATGCGATGCGTGCGCGGGAAAATTTTCCTGATCGCACGCTTTTTCATGTGGAGTGGTATAAAGCAATGGGATTGGTAAAACTTGCCTGTTACAAAGCCTACAGGCAATTTAGGGCAGCTGTGCTCGATCGTGCCAATAATACTGATGTTCCTTTTTCTCTGCTGGAAGCAACAGTTACTGATGCGCTTGAATCATCAGCCGCCGAAGTTTCGGAAGGAAAGCATTTCGAAGCTTTCATTGTACCTGCAATAAATGGGGGTGCCGGCACCAGCATTAATATGAATGTGAATGAGATTATTGCCAACCTAGCTTTGCTCAAGCTGGGTTTGCAGCCCGGATCATACGAAACCATTCACCCGATTGAAACAGCAAATATTTACCAGTCGACCAATGATGTGGTTCCTACAGCCTTAAAAGTGGCGATGATGCAATTGCTTGGAAGCCTGGAATCATCAGTAAATGCCCTGAGGCAGAAAATAGAATTTGCCGAAGGAAAATACCGGAATGAACTCCGGATTGGTTACACCCAGATGCAAGAGGCAGTGCCTTCTACTTATGGTTTGCTTTTCAGCACATACAGCGAAGCGCTATCGCGCGACTGGTGGAGGATTTCAAAGTGTTTCGAAAGGATAAAAACGGTTAACCTGGGTGGCGGAGCAATAGGAACCGGGCTGGCTGTTCCAAAGTTTTTTATCATGGAAGTGGTACCTGAGCTCCAAAAGCTTACCGGTCTTCCGGTAACCCGGAGTGAAAACCTGTCGGATGCTACCAATAACCTGGATTCATTTGTCGAAGTGCATGCCATCCTGAAAGCCCATGCAGTAAATCTCGAAAAAATGGTATCGGATTTACGGATGTTGGCTTCCGACGTTGCTGGTAAACATTCAGTTTCAATACCTCAGCGACAAGTTGGCAGTTCCATCATGCCGGGAAAAGTAAATCCTGTAATACCTGAATTTGTGGTGAGCGCTGCACATAAAATTTACAGCAACGATATGCTGATCAGCTCGTTGAGCGCGCAGGGATGCCTCGATTTGAACGCATACATTCCCGTAATTGGCCATGCGTTACTTGAGAGCCTCAAGTTGTTGATTGCTGCCGATAAAACAATTGCTGATAACCTGATTGAAGGAATACAGATTGCATCAAGATCAGGAGCATACAGCCTGTTCCGAAGCCCTGCCATTACTACTGCTCTGAGCCCTTTAATCGGCTATCAAAAAGCAGTGTTGCTTGCAAAAGAAATGAAAGCATCAGGTTGTGATGTATTTGAAGCTAATGCTAAGTTAGGTTTGCTCGCTGAGGAAAAACTAAGGGTAGTGCTGAAACCGGAAAACCTGGTTAAAACCGGTTTTACATTAAATGATTTAATTTGAGGTATTCTTCATTTTTAACTTGTAATTGTACTTTTGAATTGCAGAAATGGCTGAAAATGAGTGCATTTTAAAATGAAGAAAAAGAATGACAATATGGTAATTGTAATACAATGTACTGATAGTGTTGGCCTGGTAGCTGCAATTTCGAGAGTGCTGGCTAATGCTGGCTACAATATTGTTTCGATGCGTGAGCATGTTGACCAGGAAGAGAATAAATTTTTTGCCCGGATTGTAGTAGAAAATATTACCGATCCACAGGGCATAGAAAAGAGTATCACTGCTGTGCTGCCTGACAATGCAGTTGTAAAAGTTAATCCTCTGCCTGAAAAAAATATTGTGGTATTGGTTACCCGCGAATACCATTGCCTGACTGATATCCTGACACGTAATCATTTTAAAACCCTGGGCGCAAATGTTCAATGTGTAATCGGAAATCACCCAGATCTAATGAACATTACGAAGCGATTTGATATCCCGTTTCACCTTGTGACCCACGAAAACAAAAGTAAGGAAACGTTTGAGAAAGAACTGAAGGACACAATTTCCCCTTACAAACCTGATTACCTGGTGCTGGCCAAATTTATGCGGATATTGTCTCTGGATTTTATATCTGCGTTCAACATGAAAATAATTAACATTCACCATTCGTTCCTGCCTGCTTTTACTGGTGCAAGTCCGTACCAGAAAGCATACGTGCGTGGAGTGAAAATAATTGGTGCAACTGCGCATTTTGTCACCAGCGATTTGGATGAAGGACCCATCATTACCCAACAGATTATTCCTGTAAATCATTCGTTTACATTGCAGGATATGGTGAAAGCAGGTCGTGAAAACGAAACCGCTGCGCTGGCTAAAGCCATGCAATTGGTTTTCGAAGACCGCGTTTTTGTTTATAATAATAAGACTGTGGTTTTTGAATAATTTGTGCTCACCAATTTATTTTTACCATTCATTCTAAACCAAACCCATCGTAAGTGAAAAAAGGAAAAGAAATTCGTCCGCATATAGGCATTTTTGGTAAACGAAACAGTGGCAAAAGTTCGCTAATAAATGCACTTGCCGGCCAGCAAGTAGCCATAGTTTCGGATGTAGCCGGAACCACCACCGACCCGGTTTCGAAGAATATGGAAATTGGTGGCCTGGGTGCGGTTGTACTGATTGATACTGCGGGGATCGATGATGAAGGCATGTTGGGCGAAAAGCGCATTGCCCGTAGCCGCGAGGTGATCAAAACCATTGACCTGGCGTTACTCCTCATTACGGATAATACTATCGGTGATTTTGAAAACGGGCTTATTGAAGAGTTCAATAAACTTGATGTCCCGTTTTTTGTGGTTCACAACAAGTCGGACCTGCATGCATTAACTTCCGAAACCATTAGCAAGGTTGAGAAAGAACTTTTTACCCGCGTTATTTCGTTCAGTACTTTGAATACTGAAGGTGTTGAAGCATTGGTTAAGGAGATGCGCAGTTTCCTGCCCGAAACTGCCTGGAAACCCGGAACACTGGTTGGTGATTTGATTTCGTATGGCGACACGGTTCTGCTCATTACACCTATTGATATTGAAGCACCCGAAGGCCGGCTTATCCTGCCCCAGGTGCAGGTAATACGCGATGTGCTCGATCACGATGGGGTAGTTGCTATTTGCAAGGAGCGCGAAGTAGATGCTTTTTATAAAAGGATGGAGCCAAAGCCAAAACTGGTGGTGACCGATAGCCAGGTTTTTTTGAAGGCAGATGCATCTATTCCAAAAGATATTCCGCTTACGAGTTTCAGCATTGTTCTGGCTCGGCAAAAAGGAGATTTTCAACAATATATTAAAGGAACGCCAAAAATAGGCGAATTGAAAGATGGCGACCGGGTGCTGATCCTCGAATCATGCAGCCATCATGTGTCGTGCGACGATATAGGCCGGGTTAAAATCCCCCGCTGGCTGAGTAATTTTACGGGTAAAAAACTGGAGTACGACACCGTTGCAGGGCTCAATGTAATACAACGCGATATACATGATTACGCGCTGGTTGTGCAATGTGGCGGTTGTATGATTACCCGGCGGCAGCTTGTAAACCGGTTAAAGCCTGCCATTGATGCGGGTATCCCTGTTACCAATTACGGTATGGCAATAGCTTATGTGCATGGAATTTATAATCGTGCCATTCAGCCTTTTACTAGAACAGGCATGGATAAGGCGGATTACTTATGATGTTTATAAGAGGTTTCTTTCTTAATTCAGGCACTGCTGTTATCCACGCCTGCTGATATCCACAAGGGCCTCTTTTTTAAGCAGTTCGATATTCTTGTCCACAAGCCTGATTAATCCGTCTTTTTCAAATCCTTTCAGCAATTTTACTGTGCTCTCGGTCGAAAGGCCTGCAAAGTCAGCAACTTCTTTCCTCGAAAGGTAACTAAAAACACTTTCGCCGTTGTACCTGATTGAATCGAGGTACAGCAGAACATCAGCCAGCCGGCCATGCATCTGCTTATACATCATGCTCCTGATGGTATCGTAAAGAGAACTGTCGTTTTCGTAATAACGGTTTATCAGGCCATATGCAAAATCCCCGTTTTTCTTTATCAGGCTGGCAATGGCATCTTTTTCAATCAGGCAGGCCAATGTTTCCTTCAGCGCAACTGTTGAGTAATCGTAGGTGTGTTTGCTGAAAGCCGCCGAAAGTCCTATAAACTGGCTGCTGCGAATGATACGCAGGTTGAAATCGCGGTTTGTATCACCTGTAATATATTGTCGTACCAAACCTTCAACCACGAACAATACGCTCGATGCAAAGGCACCCTGTTTGGTGAGGCTTTCTCCTTTGCGGAACAATACCTGGGTTTTACTATCTTTTATCAGCTCTATTTCTTCGGGTAATAAATGTGCAAAACAAGGCGCATCGAGCCCGCCAATAACACAATCGTCAATTGCTGAATAGGTTTTCATAGTTTGTTAATTGTTTTTAATTGAAA
>CALCJE010000114.1 GCA_937965665.1 uncultured Bacteroidales bacterium | reverse complement strand
GGTTCTGTTATATGGACAGCGGGCGGCAGGAAAAAGTACGACGCATCAGGGGCGTTCTTCATTCGGTACACCCGATTGCTTTATCGCGTACTAATTCGCTTATGGTGCAGAATTACAGGGAATTAACAGTACTGCATACCACAAATTTTGGTAAAGTGGTACATCTCGAAGTCGGGGCCTTGTTTGTTGGGAAAATCGTACTGATCAACAAAAATGAGCATACCTTCAGGCGAGGTGAAGAAAAAGGATGGTTTGAGTTCGGGGGATCAACCATCATCCAGCTGTTTAAAAAAGATCATGTTCAGCCCGATGCCGACATCGTTGAACAGTCGTTACTAAAAATTGAAACGATTGTCAGAATGGGTGAAAAAGTCGGAGTGAGTGCATCAGCCACCTTATCATAGCTGTCCTTCACCCGGTTTTACGGATACATTTTCCTGATTTCTTCCGCTTGCCGGCTACTGATCGGTTTAAATTCACCGATTGCCTTACTCATAATGAGCGATTTAGCACCAAACTCAGCAATCTCGAGCCGGTCGTAAGCCTGTAACAGGCTATTCCCAGTGGTCAAAACTGAATTGTGCCTGAGGATCATGGCATTACTGGTTGCGCATTGACTTACTATGAGTTCGGTGAGTTTATCAAATTCAGTCCGAAAGGGCAGCATCACAACATCTTTCAGAAACATCAGGCTTTCGGGGATTGTATGCACATCGAAAGGCGCACCGCTTATTCCAAAAGCCATCAGATTAACAGGCTGGGCCAGGATAATGGAATTTATGCCCGGGTGGTTTTCGTAAATGGCCTGTAATATACGCACCATGTGGTCTGGTGATTTGCCTGCTTCACATTTGCCATCGGTAATTTTTACAATATCCCCTGCCTGTAGCGCCCACACGGGAATATTTTCAGGGGTAACCAGGAAATTATTGCCATCGCACCGCAGCGAAACAGTTCCGGTAGAACTGGTCATGAGCCCCTGCCGGCAGCCTCTTTGTACAAATTTGAGGATTTCATTTCTCTTGTTTTCGTCAAAAGTGACCTTTACTGAAAGATCCGTTTCGGGGAAAGAATATTTTAATCCGTCGCCGAATTCCTGAACCTGTTCATTGGTGAGAAAGTCGGGTTTGCCCAGCAGGTTTGCGCCAATTAAAGCGCCGGCACAGTTTTCAATCGATTCGAAACGCTGAAAAGCATCTGCAATATCTGCGCCGCCGGCCACCGCACCATGATTTTCCATAATAATAACATCAAAACCTTTGCTGAATTCGCGGGCCACTTTTTCGCCCAGCGCCTGGCTACCCGGCATGGCATAAGGAGCATACCCTATGGAGCCGCAAATACTGCGGGTGGTAAAATTAGCACGCGAATCCGGGATTTGCCTCGTGATGCTGAACGAAACCAGTGCCGGCGGATGTGCGTGTACAATGGCTTTAATGTCGGGGCGGCAATCGTAAATGGCCTTGTGAAATGGATATTCTGACGAAGGCGAATGGCTGCCGCTGACAGTCCCATCATTTTTTACACAAACAATATCCGAAGGCTTCAAATCACCTTTATCAAGGCCTGCCGGGGTAATCCAGGTATTGCCAAAAGCATCTGTAACAGAAACATTGCCTCCCGAAGTGGTGGTCATGCCCTGTTTGTAAATGCGGTCCATAATTTCAACAATCAGGACAGCAGGCGTTTTCGCGCTGGTATTTGATGGATTGTTCATATGCTGAATAGATACGCAAATATACCTATAAAGTTTTCAAGTGTCCGAATGGATTCGGGATTGTAGCAAAACCAGCTTTAAGATTATCTGCATCAGCTTACCTGCCAGGTGAATTAATTTTTAAAAGCGGGATTTTTTACAAATCATCGAATCATCTGCCTTAAAGATGTATTTTTGAGCCAAAATCTGTACCATGAAACTTGCCCGGGGTGATCATTATTTCAGCAATCCGGCATTTGCCATCAACGTATGCAAGGTTAACCGGGCAAAAAACATTTCTCATGCCAACGATCTTACCGAGGTGGAGCATCACCACGATTTTATAGAAATTGTATTTATTACCAAAGGAAAAGGCGTGCAGGTAATCAGCAACAATGAATACGATGTATCGGAGGGTGATATCTTTATCCTGCAGGGATTTCAGAATCATTATTTTAAAGATGCAGGCAAAGCCGAAATTATCAACCTGATGTTCGACCCGGTGCGAAACCCGCTGCTGATTTCACCCGATATAAAATCGATGGATGGTTTCAGCCCTCTTTTTATTCTCGAGCCCAGTTATCGCAACAGGCAGCATTTCAGGAATATGCTGCACCTCAGCCGCGTCGACCTGGCTAAATCGGAGTATATTCTTAACAGTATGCTTGCTGAGCTATCGCATAAAACCACAGGTTATGAACTCTTTATAAAAAATAAGCTGGAGGAGATAATCATTTTTCTGTCGCGCAAGTATTCTGAAATCAGCCAGCCTAAAGCCAAGTCGCTGGTTAGGATCGGGAAAGCCATCGATTATATCGAACGGAATTTTACCTCGAATATTTATATCAGTGAAATGGCTGAACTCAGTTTTATGTCGGTGCGCAATTTCCAGCGCATCTTTAAAGAAGCTACCGGCTTATCGCCAAACAATTACCTGCTCGAAATACGGATACAACATGCCTCGAAACTTTTAACTGAAACTGAAACGGCTATTTATAATATTTCGGAGCTGGTAGGTATTTCCGACTGGTTTTATTTTTCGAAAGCCTTTAAAAAGAAATTTGGCGTTAGCCCTTTAAACTACCGGAAACAACATAAATAAAGGGCAGGGGATACACCGGGTATTGCTCCTTACACAACTCCGGCAGTTATAAATTCTTACTTTTCAGGTTATCCGTGCTGAGGCATAAGCTGCGGATGCAATCCTAAAGTTGTAATTATTGGCGCAAAAGTACATGCTATTTGCATAATAGTACAATTTATCTGGTCAATGTTGCTTTACATTTGTGTTATAATAACTTATAACCCGAACACATGTATTTATTAGGGCTTGATATAGGAACTTCATCCATTAAAGCATCGCTTGTTAATGCTCAGTCAGGCGAATGCGTTGGAAGCGCGCAGTCGCCGTCAACCGAAATGAAAATTATCGCGCTTCAACCAGGTTGGGCGGAGCAGGATCCCGAAACCTGGTGGCAGCATACGCAACTGGCTATTGCGGCTGTAATGAAAGAAGTTAAAATTGATGCCTCAAAAATTAAGGCAATAGGCATTTCGTACCAGATGCACGGGTTGGTGTGTGTTGATAAGGATATAAGAGTGCTTCGCAATGCTATAATCTGGTGCGACAGCCGCGCGGTTGAAACCGGCAACCGGGCCTTTGCTGCACTTGGTTCTGAAATGTGCCTGTCGCACCTGTTGAATTCTCCGGGCAATTTCACGGCATCAAAACTCAGGTGGGTAAAGGAAAATGAACCCGCCATTTATGAACGGATAGACAAAGTGATGCTGCCGGGCGATTTTATCGCAGCGCGGCTCACCGGTGAAGTCAGAACAACGGAATCAGGTCTTTCGGAAGGAATCATGTGGGATTTCAAAGAAAGTAAGCCTGCTGAAATACTCTTAAAATATTATGGAATTGATGCACGTGTGTTGCCGGAAACTGTTCCTACCTTTGGCTTGCAGGGTACGGTTACTCAAAAAGCTGCTGCCCTCACCGGTTTAGCACCCGGAACACCGGTCTGCTACCGTGCCGGCGATCAGCCCAACAACGCTTTTTCTCTCAATGTACTCAACCCGGGCGAAATTGCTGCCACCGCAGGAACTTCTGGCGTAGTGTACGGTGTAAGCGACCAGGTAAAATATGATCCGCAATCGAGGGTGAACACATTTGTACATGTAAGCCATGCCCCGGGAACTATCCGAAATGGCATCCTGCTTTGTGTAAACGGAACCGGAATCATGAATGCATGGATGAAGCAGGTTGCAGGCGAAGGTCTGCAGTATGCCGAAATAAACGCCATGGCTGAAACTGTAAACCCCGGATCCGATGGATTGCTGATTCTTCCCTTTGGCAATGGCGCCGAGCGTGTGCTCGGAAACCGTGAGCCGGGATGCAGCATACATAACCTGAACTTCAATATTCACGGTAAAGCACATCTTTTCAGGGCAGCACAGGAAGGTATTGCCTTTGCACTGTATTATGGCATACGCATCATGCAGCAAATGGGTGTCGATGTTAAAGTAATCAGGGCCGGCAAAGCGAATATGTTCCTGAGCCCCGTGTTCAGTCGAACATTGGCCGATATTTCCGGTGCTGATATCGAACTCTATAACACCGATGGTGCACAGGGCGCAGCCCGTGGTGCCGGCGTTGGTGCAGGGATTTACAGCGACTTCAAAGCGGCTTTCGCCGGACTTACTTTGCTGGAAACAATCCACCCGTCAGGAGATAAAGGCCTATTGAAGGGCGTATTTGAAAACTGGGTGAGGGAACTCGGGAAGTAAGGTGTAAGGTGCAAGGTGTAAGATGTAAGATGTAAGATGTTAGATGTAAGGAGTAAGTTGTTAGGTTTAAGGAGTGTGAGAAACAGTGAAAGAGGCAGGAATCATAAAGAAAGGGTTGAGGTGTATGGTTATGGGTGCCTGGATGAAGAGCTGGTTTTATGATACTGAATTTCAGTACTTAGTAACCTGGTAATGATTGAAATATAAATAAAAAATAAACAAAAACAGTCCTGAATATGAAAACAACAATTGGCAGTAAAGAGTTTTTCCCGGGCATCGGGGAAATAAAATTTGAAGGAACCGGGTCGCGTAACCCACTGGCATTCAAATATTATGACGCGAATAAAGTGATTGGTGGTAAAACCATGAAGGAATATTTCCGCTTTGCTATGGCTTACTGGCACACCTTGTGCGGAACCGGCGGCGATCCTTTCGGACCCGGTACCAAGCAATTTCCCTGGGAGCAGGCATCGGACCTGATGCAGCGCAACCGCGACAGGATGGATGCCGCCTTTGAGTTCATGACCAAAATAGGTATTCCATTCTGGTGTTTTCACGATACCGACCTCACCGGTGATGGCGATGTGAAAGATATTGAAAACCGCCTCGCCGATATGGTTACGTACGCTAAGGAAAAACAAGCAGCCTCCGGTGTTAAACTGCTGTGGGGAACAGCAAACGTATTTTCAAATCCCAGGTATATGAATGGCGCTTCGACCAATCCTGATTTCCTGGCAGTGGCGCATGCAGGCACGCAGGTGAAAAATGCCATTGATGCTACCATTGCCCTCGGCGGAGAAAATTATGTTTTCTGGGGTGGCCGCGAAGGTTACATGTCGCTGCTGAATACCGATACCAAACGCGAAAAGGAGCACCTGGCCCGTTTCCTTACCATGGCCCGCGACTATGCCCGTGGCAAGGGATTTAAAGGTACTTTCCTGATAGAACCAAAACCCATGGAACCCACAAAACACCAATACGACTTCGACAGCGAAACTGTGATTGGTTTCCTGAGGCATTATAAGCTGGATATGGATTTTAAACTGAATATTGAAGTGAACCATGCCACGCTGGCAGGCCATACATTTGAGCACGAACTTCAGATGGCTGCCAATGCCGGCATGCTGGGAAGCATTGATGCCAATCGTGGCGACAGCCAGAACGGCTGGGATACCGACCAGTTCCCGATAAACATTTACGAAACCGTGGAGGCTATGCTGGTAATATTACAGGCTGGCGGATTTACAACCGGCGGGATTAATTTCGATGCTAAAACACGCCGTAACTCAACAGATCTGGATGATATTTTTATTGCGCACATTGCCGCCATGGATACCTTTGCACGTGGCTTAATGGTTGCCGACCGTATATTGAAAGATTCTGATTTCCTGAAACTCCGTGCACAACGCTATGCTTCGTTCGATAACGGTAAAGGCAAGGAATTTGAAGAAGGTAAACTTACCCTCGACGACCTGAGGACCATCGCCCGCAGTGAAGGTGAGCCTGCAGCTATCAGCGGGAAACAGGAAATGTATGAGCAATTGATTAGTCAATTTATTTAAATCCAAACCTATGTCTTTCATCGACACATCATCAAACACGCCCTCGACCGGCACAGCAAAAGGCAACCCGGCTTATATTATGATGCTTACGCTGGTAGCAACGCTGGGCGGTTTGCTCTTCGGGTACGATACTGCCGTTGTAAATGGCGCTGAAAAATCGCTGGTGCAGTTTTATATAGCCAAAGCACTTGAGCCAGCCAACTACGCCTATGCATTAGAGTTGATAAGTCAGTATAAGATACTGGTTGCCGTAGTTTTATACCTGGTTTGCATCATTATTTCGGCACAGATTGTAAGGTTGCTGGGGCCCAAAAAAGGAGGGTTGATCAGCCTGCTCCTGTTGGTATTGCTTACCATTTACGTGTTGCAATATATGGGCCAGGTTATACCGGTTTCAACTGAT
>CALCJE010000113.1 GCA_937965665.1 uncultured Bacteroidales bacterium | reverse complement strand
ACCTTAAACTACTCGCATCGAACCACAGCGGTTTTGTGAACGGCGCCATGTTGTACGACACCAAACATATGAAACCGCTTTTTACCCTGAAAACCGGCAGACCGGGGAGCTCTTTTGCGTTTGAAATTGCCTTGAACATAGCATTTCCTAAAGAAGTACTCGAAAAAGCCGGCGAAAAAGTGGGGCATGCCAAACTCGATTTCGATAAACAAATGCAGGACCTGGAAGCCGAGAAACTGGAACTCAGCCGTAAGGAAAAACAACTGCAGCAGGCAGACGAAATGCTTGCAGGCTTAATTCAACGCTATACTTCACAGAAGGAAGAACTGGATAAAAACAAAAAGGAAATCATCGAAAAAGCAAACCAGGAAGCAAAAACCATCCTGCATAAGTCGAACCAGCTTATTGAAAAAACCATCCGTGAAATAAAACAATCGCAGGCTGATGCTGCACGCACCAAACAACTGCGAACTGAGATAAAAGAATTCGAAACAAAAATTATTGACCTGCCGTCTGCTGAACCCATCAGCAAAAGTGAAGCTGAACCGGAAGCTGAACCGCTCAAAGCCGAACCCGGCAAACCGGTGTTAAAAGGCAGCCGCGTGCGGATGAAAGGGCAACACGAATCGGGCGAAGTAATTGAAATACAGGGTAAAGATGCTACTGTTGCATTTAACACCGTAATGGTAAAGGCGAAAATCAGGGATCTGGAAGTGGTTACTGGCAAATTGCCGGCCCGCAAATCCGTGAACCGGGGCGTATCGTACCAGAACATGGTTAATGATATGAATGCACGCATGGCTAATTTTCGCATTACCATTGATGTAAGAGGAAAAAGAGCCGATGAAACCGAAGCCATTATCCAGAAGTATATTGACGAAGCCATCATGCTGCATGTTTCGGAAGTCAGCATCCTGCACGGTAAGGGCAACGGGGTGTTGCGCAGCATCATCCGCAATTACCTGTCGCGCATACCAGAGGTAAAACACTACGAAGATGCATCGCTCGAAACCGGTGGATCGGGAATTACGCAGGTCACTTTAAAGTAAATCAAACACAAGTTTAACCCCTATAAAAAGTCCGGAAATGAGAAAAAGCCTATACCTGGTTTTGTTAGTTGTAACAGCCACCCTGGGAATAATAGCATGCAAATCGGGTGCTACCAACGATAAAATAGTAACACTCACTACCGATAACTTTACCGAGCAAACGGCCACTGGTGTAGTAATGGTCGATTTTTGGGCAACCTGGTGTATGCCGTGCAAAGCCATGGCGCCGGTTATCGATGAGATTGCGTCGCAAACCATCGGCAAAGTTAAAGTGGGCAAGGTTGATATTGACGAAAACAAGATGTTGGCCAGGCAGTTTGGCATACAAGCCATACCAACCCTCATGATATTTAAAGATGGCAAACAGGTGGAAACCCTGGTTGGAATGCAATCGAAGGAATCTATCGTGCAGGCGCTTTCAAAATATGTGCCGCTTCAGTAATTACTTTGCCTGAGTCAGGGATGCGAATAATTCCCTTTCCTTTCGTGAAAACCCTGCAACTATCAGTTTGTACGACTCGTCAATCCACTGTTTTAACAAATCATCGGCCAGGGAACCATCAATCATTACCGTTATCCAATGGATTTTATTCATATGGTACCCGGGCATTACACAGGGATGAAGTTCCCTGAGTTCCAGCACTTTTTCGGGTGTATTTTTGATGTTCATTGATAAAGGGCCTACCAGATCAGTAAGCAGGAACATTTTACCCGCTACCTTAAATACCAGGGTCGATTCATCGAAAGGGAAACTTTCGCTCACAGCAGGTTTCGAGATACAGTAATCTCTTAAATCTTCAATATTCATATCACATCTTTAAAGCCTTAAAATTAATGATTTATATGTAAATGAAGATTAAAGAGCGGTATATTTACACCAGCATTGAATACACGTACAACTAAATAATTGTATCTTTGCCGGTTCACGAAGAATTCGCCCGAGCGCGAAAACACGAATTATTTACTAACAAAAGATTTATGTCCTTAAGCTCCAAATCTTCTGATCTGAAACGCAGAATGCAGGAAGCATTGCGTGGTGGTGGTGATAAAGCCATCCAAAAGCAAAAAGCAACCGGAAAGCTGACAGCGCGCGAACGTATTATCGCGTTACTCGATGCAAAATCATTTCACGAGTACGACTTGTTTGTTGAACATGCCGGCCGTGATTTTGAAATGAGCGACAAGTACCTGCCTGGTGATGGTGTTATTACCGGAACCGGAACCATCAACAACTATCCGGTGTGTATATTCGCACAGGATTTTACTGTTGCCGGAGGTTCGCTTGGTTACATGCATGCCAAAAAGATCACCAAAATCATGGATCACGCCATGAAATTGAAAATTCCACTCATCGGGATCAACGACTCCGGTGGTGCCCGTATTCAGGAAGGAGTGAACTCGCTGGCAGGTTATGGTGAAATTTTCTTCCGTAACACACAGGCTTCAGGGGTAATACCACAAATTTCGGTAATCCTCGGGCCATGCGCAGGCGGTGCTGTATATTCACCGGCGCTTACTGACTTTGTATTTGTGGTTGATAAAATTTCGAAGATGTTTATCACCGGGCCCGAAGTTATTAAAACGGTTCTTGGTGAAGAAATTTCGATGGAAGAACTTGGCGGTGCAAGGGTACAGGCCGAAACAACAGGTAATGTTCATTTCTTCGCCGAAAGCGAAATGGAATGTTTTGAGCAGATTAAAAAGCTGATGAGTTACATTCCCTGGAACAACCAGAAAAAAGCCGAACCATTCCCAAAAAAACCACCCCGTGTACGTCAGTACAGCCTCGAGAAGGTATTCCCGACTAACCCGCGTCAGCCTTACGATGTAAAAGATGTAATCCGAGGCATTTGCGACGATTCCGATTTCCTCGAAGTTCAGGATTTGTTTGCACAGAACATTGTGATTGGATTTGGCCGTATGAATGGATATACCGTTGGTTTTGTAGCCAACCAGCCACTGGTACTTGCCGGTGTGCTTGATGTAGATTCGAGCGACAAAGCAGCACGTTTTATCCGCTATTGCGATGCATTTAATATTCCATTGGTAACACTCGTCGACCTGCCAGGCTATCTGCCCGGTGTTGACCAGGAGCATGCCGGTGTAATCCGTCACGGCGCCAAAGTGCTTTATGCATATAGCGAAGCTACTGTCCCCAAAATTACTGTTATCACCCGCAAGGCATACGGTGGAGGATATATTGCCATGTGCTCGAGCCACTTACGTGCCGACTTTGTATTTGCATGGCCAACTGCCGAAATCGCAGTTATGGGTCCCGAAGGTGCAGCCAACATTATTTTCAGAAAGGAAATTGTTGAAGCTGAAAACCCGGATGAAATGCGCAAGGCAAAAATTAAGGAGTACAAGGAAAAATTTGCAAACCCGTTTGTTGCCGCCGCTTACGGTTACGTGGATGCTGTTATCAGCCCCGAAGAAACCCGCGATATGGTAATTCACGCCCTTGCCATTTCGGCAGATAAAAAGGTTGATGTTCCATTGAAAAAACATGGTATTCCTCCATTCTAAGAAGTAAGGGGGAGTACCCCTTTCTGCGAGGAAACAGCCATTTTCAGTGCCGAAAGTTAAATCTTTTTGGCCCGTACTGAAAAACCCGCATTTTTCAATAGTTATTTTAACTTAAAAAGTGATTATGCCAACAAGTGATAACTCCAAAAGCCTGAATTTAAAGGACATAAAACCATCAGAAGAAAATACTGAAACCAACGGTACCGAAGTATTTCAAACACTGGTGATTGAGGACATTAAATACAAAACCAGGCTCACCAAAAAGTTTTTGAATCGTAAAGTATATCAACCTGCCGATCCTAAAAAAGTACTTTCGTTCATTCCCGGAACCATTAAGAAAATTTATACGGCCAAAGGAAAGAAAGTAAAAGCTGGTGATAAACTGATAGACCTGGAAGCCATGAAAATGGTGAATACGATTTTTGCAGAAGAGAACCAGAGTATTGCTGAAATTTATGTGAAAGAAGGCGATATGGTTCCTAAAAATCAGCTTCTCATCCTGTTTAAATAAGGTTCAGATACCATCAATTTAAAGTCCTGAAAATTTGCCCAGTAGTGCCCCGGCACCAAAGGCAGTTTTTCAGGACTTTTTATTTTTACTTCTCAGCAATTACCGAAGCATATTCGGAATTACATTGCTCAATGAAATTATTGATTTCGGCCTTCCCTTCGCCCGAGTGCGACGAAGTTATAAAAATGGGCGGAAGCTCTTCCCAGTTCTCAGAAAGTACATTTTTATATACCTCCACATTTCTTTTTACCGCTTTACGCGATATTTTGTCGGCTTTGGTAAATACAAGGCAAAAAGGCAACCCTTGTTCGCCCATCCAGTTTATCAGTTCAAGGTCGCTGGCCTGGGGATCGTGGCGGGTGTCAACCAGGATAAATGTATAAATAAGACTGGAGCGCTGCACCAGGTATTCGCGGATGATCTTCTCCCAGTTGCGCCTCGATTTTTTCGATACTTTGGCATATCCATAACCCGGCAGGTCAACCAGGTACCAGGTATCCTCATCCACCATATAATAATTCAGCAGCTGGGTTTTACCCGGCGTAGCCGATGTCCGGGCCAGGTTTTTAACCCCGGTTATCATATTAATGAGTGATGATTTCCCTACGTTCGAACGGCCAAAAAAAGCATATTCGGGCAGCCTGGGCTGCGGGCAGCCGGTTACATCAGCAGCACTTATTACAAAAGCGGCCCTTCGATTATTCATAATATGTTCAGAATTAATTGCTTTGTCGGAATTATTAAACTCAAATACGGTTACAGTTCCCTTGATGTTTACACTTTCAGGGTATAGTAGTACCAAACTGCAACCAGGCAGATTTGTTCAGAAACAACAATTCATGCCTGCCATTTATATTGCGGGCATACTGAGGTGTCGCTCTTTCTTGAAATCGTAAACATCGTCGATAGTAACCAGGATTCCCGATTCTTCCACATCGCCAAAACCGGGGTTCAGTGAAGTGCCGAAAAAGAGCATGGTCGACGACAGGTTCATATATGCATTTACCAGGGGCGGGATATTTTCGTGCCGCTGCCTGACAAGCTGAACCAGAATTTTGTAATCTTTTTCGTAGGATCCACCATTAAACTGAGCCTCTAGGAAAGATTCGGGGGTCGAAATTTCAAGCCTTTCATGCGGGTACACAAGTTGCTTTTTATCACCAAAATACTTCTTCAGGAAATAGAGAATCAGGTCGCGGGCCTCAACATTGTAATGCGGATACATGGTTATTTTGCCAAAGAAATACTTCACATCCGGATTTTGTATCAAAATGGCCCCCAACCCGTTCCATATATTATCGAGGGCAAACATGCCCCTGCGAAGGTTAACGGTAGGCTGGTAATTGGGTTGTACAAACGACCTGCCCAGCTCTATGGTATGTGGCAGATAGTCTTCGATAAATTTCTCAGAAAGATGAAAAAGTTCACTGGTAGGCGTATCGATATGCCCGTCTTTGTGACGTTTGAGTGTTTTGCCATGAATAAAGCGGTAACCTCCGATAATTTCCTTTTCGCGCGGATCCCACACAAAAAGCTGCTGAAAAGGAGTTTCCTTGT
>CALCJE010000112.1 GCA_937965665.1 uncultured Bacteroidales bacterium | reverse complement strand
TGACGAACCGCACGTAGTCAGGAAATCATATCCCGGTTTCTGGCTGGATCTGGCAACGGCCGGATTCGTTTATAAGGAAATGGAATAATTGAATTCATTCTGATAATAGGAAACCATTCTCTTCAATCTCATCAATCCATTCAGTTAATAACTTTGTGGCTGTAAAAAGTTAAATTTTGATATTTTTGCTTTCCAAACGCATTAAGCTCCCCCATTCATGAAGGTAGACATATTTATCCCTTGCTTTATCGACCAGATTTATCCTGAAACTGGTTTTAATATGGTCAAAATTCTTGAAAAACTTGGGGTTGAAGTAAATTACAATAACCAGCAGACCTGCTGTGGGCAAATGGCCTTCAATAGTGGTTTCTGGGAGGAGGCCAAAGCTATAGGCGAGAAATTTATCCGCGATTTTCCCAATAACCGTTATATAGTTGGTCCCTCTGCATCCTGTGCCGGCTTTGTCAGGAATTATTATGATGAGATGTTTTATAATTCGGCGTTGCATATAGAATACCACCAGCTGAAAAAAAACTTTTTTGAGTTTACTGATTTTGTAGTCAATGTTCTGAAAGTAACCGATGTTGGCGCTACTTTTGAACATTCAATAACCTATCACGATTCGTGTGCCGCTTTACGCGAATATGGGCTCACCACTCAGCCCCGACAATTGCTTAGTCAGGTTAGAGGACTCGAACTCCGTGAAATGAAAGATACGCACACCTGTTGCGGCTTTGGCGGAACCTTCGCCGTGAAACACGAACCTATCTCTGCCGCCATGGCTGAACAAAAAGTACTCAACGCCCTCGAAACAGGTGCCGAGTACATTGTAAGCACCGATTCTTCCTGCCTCATGCACCAGCAGGGATTTATCGACAAAAACAAGTTGCCTATTAAAACCATGCATATCATCGATCTTTTAGCCCAGGGCTTATAAATTGTATGGATTGTAAATGGTAATACGCTGATTTCTGAATCTCCAATGGGCTCATCATAGTCCAATACATTCCATTCCCGACAAAATGAAATTCTGTTTTTAGCATGGATCCAAAATACATACAGCAAATTGCGAATGAACTCGGCGTTCGCGATTTCCAGGTACTCAATACCATTAATCTTTTGCAGGAGGGGGCAACTGTGCCTTTTATTGCCCGGTACCGTAAGGAAATGACCGGCAGTCTCGACGAAGTTCAGATTGCAGCAATCCGTGAGCGATACGAGAAAATCGTTGAACTCGAAAAACGCCGCGATGCGATTATTGCCTCGGTAAAAGAGCAGGAAAAGCTTACCCCTGAACTCGAAAAGCAACTTCTGAGTGCGGCAAGCATGAGCGAGCTCGAAGATCTTTACCTGCCTTATAAGCCCAAACGCCGCACACGGGCATCAATAGCCCGCGAAAAAGGGTTGGAGCCATTGGCCAAAATTATTATGTCGCAGCAGGAAAATGATCCGCTGCGAAGGGCAAAGCAATTTATCAATCCGGCTAAGGACGTAAACACAGAAGAGGAAGCGCTTACCGGAGCACGCGACATTATTGCCGAATGGATCAACGAGAATCAGCAGAGCCGGCAGCGAATGCGATCGCATTTCGAGCGCTCGGGCGAAATATACGCTCGTCCGGTTCGTGGCAAAGAGCTGGAAGGTATTAAATACGAAACTTATTACGATTGGGCTGAGCCGCTCATGAAAGCGCCTTCGCACCGGTTGCTTGCCATGTTTAGGGGCGAGAACGAAGGTTTCCTGAAAGTGAGCATAGAACCTGAAGAACAGCAGGCCATTGAGTCGTTAAACCGGATTTTTGTCAGGTCGTCGAACGACTCCTCGCGCCTGGTGGAGGAAGCGGTGAAGGATGCTTACAAACGTTTGCTTCAGCCTTCCATCGAAACTGAATATCGCCAGATGGCAAAAGAGAAAGCCGATGCCGAAGCTATACGGGTTTTTGCCGAAAATTTAAGGCAATTGCTGATGATGCCTCCTTTGGGGCAAAAAACGGTGCTTGCCATTGATCCAGGTTTCCGTAGCGGATGTAAGCTTGTAATTCTCGATCGCCAGGGCAGGCTGTTGCATAACGAAACCATTTACCCGCATCCGCCGCAGAGCGAAGTAAAACAATCGGTTTCGAAAATACAGAACCTGGTGAAAGCTTACAAAGTTGAAGCTATTGCCATTGGCAACGGAACTGCAGGCCGTGAAACCGAAAACCTGGTACGCCGTATACCTTTTGATACGGATCTGGTGGCCCTG
>CALCJE010000111.1 GCA_937965665.1 uncultured Bacteroidales bacterium | reverse complement strand
AATTTAATTCAGAAAACAATTATAAGCACCTGTTGGTTTATCATTTATAACGGAAATACCTGATGAAAAATCTTGCTAAAGTTTTAAGTGCCTTAGAGTCTCTCCGTAAGCAGGGAATAAAAATACAGGCCGAAAATATAACTTCAGGTATTCGTAATGTAGTAAAAAACACAGGTCTGAAAGGCCGCTGGCAAACCCTGTCGCGAAACCCGCTTACCATTGCTGATATAGGCCACAACCCCGATGGCATTCGCGAAGTTCTTGACCAGATTAAAATTACCCCACACGAAAAATTGCATTTTGTGATTGGGGTAGTAAATGATAAGGATGTGCATACCATGCTTGGAAAACTCCCCAAACAGGCAACCTATTATTTCTGCAAGGCCGATATACCACGAGGACATGATGCTTCGGTACTTGCTGAGCAGGCGGCCGGGTTTTCGTTACAAGGCCAGGTGTATAAGAGTGTTGGCGAAGCACTGGCCGCAGCCCGTGCAGCCGCTGCTGCCAACGACCTGGTGATGGTTGGCGGGAGTGCATTCGTGGTTGCAGAAGTTGTGTAAAGTAACACTGCCATGAGCGTAATTTGTTAAATCATAAAATCCGAAAACATATGAATAACCAGGGAAAGAGCGTAATTATACACCTGCTTTTTGCAGCAATAACAGCAATTGTACTTAGCAGTTGTTCAGGCTCAGGCAAATTGTTTATATCCGAAGATCTCACTAAAGAGAACCTGTTTTCGACAAACATCGAAGGCCCTGCTTTTGATAAAAACGGGCAACTCTACGTGGTAAATTACCTGCACGACGGCACTATTGGTATGGTTGCTCCTGACGGTACCTGTTCCATGTTCGTGGAACTGCCTGCAGGAAGCATAGCAAACTGTATTTTGTTCGACCGCAACGACAACATGTACCTGCCGGATTTTACTGGGCATAATGTGCTTTTTGTCGAGAAACAAACGAAAAAAGTGAGTGTATTCTGCCATGAGCCACGCATGTATTCGCCCAACGACCTTTGCATGAACCGGAATGGCCAGATTTTTGCCAGCGACCCCGATTGGGGCAAAAGTATCGGTCAACTCTGGCGGATTGATCCTGACGGCAAACCGGTGCTGCTCGAAACAAATATGGGAACCACCAATGGCATTGAGTTAAGCCCCGACGAAAAAACACTTTACGTAAACGAAAGCATTCAGCTTAATGTCTGGAAATACGATGTTGACGAAAAAGGAAACCTGTCGAATAAAACGCTATTCTATAAATTCAATGATTTTGGCCTCGATGGCATGAAATGCGATAAAAAAGGGAACCTCTACATCACCCGTTGGGGCAAAGGAACAATTGTAGTGGTATCGCCGCAAGGGAAATTTATCCGCGAAATACCGCTGAAAGGGAAAAGCTGCAGCAACCTGGTTTTTGGAGGGAAAAAAGGACGGACTATGTTTATCACTCTTCAAGACCGGAAATGCATGGAAAAAGTTGAAAGTGATATCCCGGGGAAAAAGTACTGATAATCCTACCTGGAATGCTCAATCGCAAACCAGATTGTGATTTTGCTGTCATAAAACCATACTTCGTAAACAAAACTTGCAAACTCAAAAATAATCCTTCCCAAATAATAATCACCCAATGAGCCATTATTCAATGATTGGCGCCGGCATCGTTATTTTTGCGCTGATATCGTATAGTTTATCCATTATTACCGAACAGCGTACACGCATGGTTACGCCGTTTGTGCTCAGGTTTCTGACAATTGGTATTGTACTCGATATTACAGCCACTACCTTTATGATTATCGGGTCAAAAAACGGCGCTTTTACCTTGCATGGAATATTGGGATATTCATCGCTTGTGGCAATGCTGATTGATACCATACTGATATGGCGATTCCACCTGGGCAGTAAACCCGGCGCGGTGGTTCCTTCTAAACTTCATATTTATTCGCGGCTTGCGTACGGCTGGTGGATTGTTGCATTTATTACCGGACTTTTGCTGGTAGTACTCCGATAAACTGCAGGTTTGCTTTCCGGGTGAAACACAAAGGTTTTCACCCACCCGAAATGAGGTGAAGAACCATCACATCGTCGCCATCGTGGATCAAAACAGAATCATACTCATTTTTCCTGATGAGTTGTTTATTAACTTTTATCACCAGCATTTTGAAAGTAAAATTCTTCACTTTCAATAATTCACTGATTGTGAGTGTATCACCGGCGAGTTCTTCTTCTTTATTATTCAGTATGATTTTCATTGGCTGTTTTTAAGAATGAATCTGGTGTTCGTTAACGCCCAGCAATATTTCCAAAACGGCATTGGCCTGCATATGTGCCACTATGCCTACTCTTGGCGCTAAGGGTGGATTTTCGTCGGCAATGGCATTCACCTCATCCCCGCAAATAATTAATTTATCCGACTGCCGCGAACGAATCAGGTTATTATCACCCCAACCTGCCATGCCCACACCCATAACGAGGTGCTTATCAGGCAAATGATTATGAACGGCATCCAAGATCATGTACTTCATTTCGGCCTTATCAAAAGCTTCAACTATTACATCACACTTCGAAAATATTTCAATGATATCGCTTTGGCAAAGCCTGATATCGAAAGTATTAACCCGTACTTCAGGATTAATCCTGAACAGGTTTTGCTTAAGTGCTGATACTTTCAGCATCCCGATCTGGTCGTAAAAATAAAATTGCCGGTTCAGGTTTCCTTCCTGTACCAGGTCGAAATCAGCAAGTATCAACCTTCCGATACCCACCCTTGCCAGTGCAGCCGCACAATTAGAGCCTAATCCTCCACACCCGGCAATACCAACGGTTTTTGTCTTTAAAATCTTTTTGATCTCTTCAAAAGTCATAGCACAAACTTATATAAAAACTCAATATAAAGCTAAGTTTGCCAATAAAACAAAGTTCTGTTTACCAATTTCTACAAAAAAAATACCCTCTGAATCACAGAAGGTATTTTATTGATTGTAACTGTAAATGCTGAAAACTACAGCTTACTATAAATTTCGGGCAACCTGCGGAGAATTGCGAGTTCTTTCCAACGGGTGCGGGCCTCTACTGCAGGAATACCAAAGTAGGTTCCGCCGGGAGCCAGCGATTTATCAACGGCTGATGTAGCCAGTATTACTGCCCCTTTACCGATTACCAGGTCTTTGTTGATAGCTACTTTAGCCCAAACAATTACATCGTCCTCAATACGGGTAACACCAGCTATGGCGGTATGTGCCCCAATAAGACAATTTGCTCCAATAATGGTATCGTGACCTACCTGAACATGGTTATCGAACTTGGTTCCTTT
The DNA here is from genome assembly GCA_937965665.1 of uncultured Bacteroidales bacterium. GTDB lineage: Bacteria > Bacteroidota > Bacteroidia > Bacteroidales > UBA4417 > UBA4417. The sequence goes on along the minus strand of CALCJE010000111.1, from coordinate 2,533 downwards.
ACCAATGAATGTATCGCCCGATACGCCTTTGTCGATGGTACAAAGGGCACCTATTTCAACATTGTCGCTGATTACAACGTTACCACACGATTCGAGTTTGCGGTAACCGGCAGGCTTACGCTGAAAGTAGTATGCATCAGCACCCAGCACGCTGTTGGCATGTATCACCACATTATCACCAATTACAACGTGATCATAAATACTTACATTGGAGTGAATAATGCAGTTTTTACCTATTTTAACATGATTACCCACAAATGCCCCGGGTTGTATCACAGTTCCTTCGCCGATGACTGCTGTAGGGCTAACAGCAGCGGCTGACGGCACAAACGGGGTAAACCTGCGCACGAGCGAGATATATGCAGCAAACGGATCGTCGTGGAAAAGCAGGGCTTTTCCTTCCGGACATTCAACCTGCTGGTTGATTAACACAATGCTGGCTTTTGAAGTAAGCGCTTTGGTATAATACTTCGGGTGGTCAACAAAAGTAAGATCACCGGGTGAAACCATGTGAATTTCATTGATTCCCAAAACCGGGAACATGGGATCGCCACTGTAAGTTGCACCGATAAAACCGGCAACTTCCTGAAGTGTAATCGGGGATGGAAATTTCATAGATAAGGCTGTGAAGATAAGTTGAATGAGATTGAAAAGTAAACCGAACAGCCTTATTTAACCCTTTCGAAATAGGAACCATTGCGGGTATCGATACGAACCATGGTACCTTCTTCAATAAACAAAGGAACCTGAACGATGGCACCGGTTTCGAGGGTAGCTTTTTTAAGCGTGTTCGAGGCTGTATCGCCCCTGAAACCAGGCTCGGTATAGGTAACCATTAACTCAACAAAAGCCGGAAGTTCGCAGGTAAGCGGTGTTTCGGTATCAGCGTGCACCATAATTTCAACACCCTGTCCTTCCTTCATAAATTCATGGTTATCAACCATTTCTTCTTCAATCGATATCTGGTCGAAGGTTTCGTTGTTCATAAAATTATAACCATTGTCGTCCTTGTAAAGAAACTGATATGCACGGCGTTCAACACGGGCAATATCAATAGGAGCACCGGCTGTAAAAGTATTCGGAATAACTTTCCCTGTCTTGAGGTTTTTAAGTTTTGTACGGACAAAAGCAGGGCCTTTGCCGGGTTTTACATGTTGGAACTCAACAATTTTATAGAGTTCGTTATTGAATTCGATGCATAATCCATTGCGGAATTCAGCCGTTGTTGCCATAATCTGGTATTAAAATGTATTTGAGATTGTTTAAAAATGCGTGCAAAAGTACACATTTTCCTGATACTGTTATCATTTGAAACGATTGAAACGGGATTTTTTGCCCCGATGACAGACAGAACCCGGCTGAATGGTTGCTTAAATTATCTACAGGCTAGGAACGGCCGTTCTTTTTGTAATCGTCAATTACGATTGACTGTGAACAAAAGTCGTATTCGTCGGCCTGCGAATTGGAACAAACGATAATAATACGATCGGCCCGGTTTTCGAAAACCAGTTTGCGATACCATTCGATAGCCTTTCTATCGAGGTTGGCAGCGGGTTCGTCGAGCAACACTACTTCCGACTCAGTGAGCAGCGCAATCGCCAGACGAACTCTTTGTTTCATCCCCGAAGAAAAGTATTTGATCGGCTTATTCCGGTTACGGATCAGACCGGTAATTTCCATCACGGCATTCACATCCAGCTGGCGGCAAAATTTACGGAAGCGGCTGTGGAAGGTAAGCATCTCCTCCAGGGTAAATTCTTCAATCAGCTCAAGATACGGTCCGCTGTAGGTAACATGACGAAAAAAATCATCAACAGGAATTTCGGTGTTGTTATGCGAATAAGTAATGGTTCCGGCAGAAGGATGCAGGTGACCCGAAATAATCTGAAGCAACGTCGATTTCCCTGAGCCATTCGACCCTAATATGGCATAGGCATTATCCTGCTCAAATTCAAAATCCACATCCCTGAAAATCCATTCGTAATTAAACTTTCGGCTTATTTTGCTGAGGCTGATGTGCATGGATGCAATAAATTCAGGGTTGGTATTTTAAGCGTTGAACAATTAAATCATTGTGTTTTGATAAAAAATAAAATAGCAGTTAACGGAAAGAAATATCTGAAAAGTAAAAAAGCAGGGGAAAAGCAGATACTTCTCCCCTGGTTGCTGATAAGCTATTCTCTTGATTTTGAGTATCCCTTCATGATACCACGGGTTGAGCGGTTGATGAACGAAAGAATTTCGTCGCGTTCAACTGTTGGGTGCATGGTAGTTTCAACAATTTCGACAGCCCGGCTCACATTGTATCCGCTCAGGAATATGATGCGGTAAATATCCTGTATTTCGTTTATTTTCTCGTTTGAGAATCCGCGGCGGCGAAGCCCTACCGAGTTAATCCCCACATACGAAACAGGTTCGCGGGCAGCCTTGGTATACGGTGGCACATCCTTCCGAATCAGCGAGCCACCCGAAATCATGGTATGCTAGATCGGAAGAGCACACGTCTGAACTCCAGTCACTTAGGCATCTCGTA
>CALCJE010000110.1 GCA_937965665.1 uncultured Bacteroidales bacterium | reverse complement strand
TTCACATAATCATCGGGCAGGCGTTTGTTTATCACACCATCACGATCGAGGAACAAGGTCCAATCTTTGTCAATTATCAGCTTTTTCATTTCACCCTGTTTTGTACAGGAATTAGTGTTTGTGCTTTGTCCAGATCGGCAGGAATGCCAATATCCAGGAAAAAAGCATCTGTCCGAAAAGCATGCATCCTGAAATTTGAGCATTGTTTTCTAAAAATTTCATGTTCCAGCGAAAACTTTTGTACCTCGATGGAATCCATGATGTTGCGATTTAGCAGGTATATTCCGCCATTTATCCAGCCTGTGCCTGCATCTGGCTGCTTTTCCATGAACTCCGTGATGCGTCCGTCAGCATCAGTAATTACCTTACCATACCGCGATGCATCCGGAACCTGTTTCACTGCAATTGTTATATCCGCCGAATATTCTGTATGCTGCTGTGTCATTTTCATCAGATCGGGCACAAAATAAGTGTCCCCATTCAATACAAATATTTCGTCAAGGCTGGTGAAATTGAATGCTGACTTAATGGCACCACCGGTCCCCAGGGGTTCGGATTCAATGGCATAAACCAGTTTTAATGATTTGTATGAATCGCCAAAATAGTTTATTACCTGATCTTTACGATAACCTACCGAAATAATTACTTTCGAAATTCCCGAAGCAGCCAGGTAATCCAGCACATAGGCCACGAATGGCTTTTCACCGATCGGGGCCATGCATTTAGGGGTTTCGGGCAATACCTCCTGCAACCGGGTTCCCAATCCACCGGCAAGCACGATTGCTTCGTTGGTTATCATATTGTTATTAATCTTTGAACAGCTTTTCTTCCACCAGTTCGCAAATGATATGCCCGAGCATAATGTGTACTTCCTGTATGCGGGGAGTATCCTTGCTTGGGATATTCAGCAGATAGGTGCATTTCTCGGCCAGTTGGCCCCCGGTTTCACCTGTAAATCCTACAGTGATCATACCCAGTGAATTGGCTTCAGTAAATGCACGCAAGATATTCGCCGAATTGCCGGATGTAGTCAGTCCAACCAGCACATCATCCTTACTTCCCATGGCCATTACCAGTCGGGCATACACCTCATCAAATCCGTAATCATTTGCCACAGCGGTTACATAGGATGAATTTACATGCAACGCTTCGGCAAAAAGAGGATGCCTGTCGAAGTAAAACCTGCCCGAAAGTTCAGCCGCCAGGTGCTGTGCATCGGCAGCGCTGCCTCCATTACCGCAAAACAGTACCTTGCCTCCATTTTCGTAGCAACGCACGATCTCGTGTACAATTTGCTGAACCATATCAATTAACTCCTGGTCACCAAGTACTTTGGTTTTTAAATCAATGGATGATTGTATAACTGTTTTTATTTTCGTTTCCATAAGTCCGGGTATCAGTAAATGTAGTTGTATTAAATTATAAAGTTCTGCTAACCAGCCCGGTTGAGGTGAATTCGTATCTTTCTGTATGTCCACCGAACTGCTTCAGGGTTTCAATTACCCGGTAACGCGTATTGCCGGGACAATAAAAGAACATATATCCACCGCCACCCGCTCCGGAAATTTTGCCACCGGTGGCTCCGCTTTTGATGGCTGCCTCGTATAGCTTGTCAATTGCCGGGTTGGTAATTCCTTCTGCCATCTGCTTTTTAAATTTCCATCCAAAATCCAGGATTTCACCGATTTCGTTGAGGTTGCCCTTAAGCAGTGATTCCTTCATCATAACAGCCTGCTTTTTGAGCTGGTGCATAGCCTCAATGGCTTTCTCATCCTGATCAAGGACATTTTGCTGCTGTTTCTGTATAATCTGCGACGACA